>CALDFY010000219.1 GCA_937942115.1 uncultured Anaerolineae bacterium
ATTGCGGCTGGCAGAGAGGCTGCGACCAGACGTGGTGCTTCTGGACTGCCGGCTGCCAGGGAGGATGGATGGGATGGTGGTGGCGCAAGCCCTGCGGGAGCGATGCCCGGCTGCCCGCGTCGTGGCACTGAGCGCGTATGCTGATGAGCGCCTGGTCTGGGGGATGCTGGAGGCCGGGGCGGCGGGGTACGTGCTGAAGGACGAGCCGGTGGAGGTGATTCTGGCGGCGGTGCGGGCGGCGGCACGGGGAGATGCCTGCTTCCGAGCAGAGCAGGTGATGACCGCGTGGCGATGGCGGGCAGAGGTGGTGCAGAAGTGGAAGCGTCTGACAGAGCGGGAGCGGGAGGTGTTGCGGTTGCTGGCGGCGGGGAAGAGCAACAAATCTCTCCCGTCGACCTCATATCGCAAATTGGGAGCATGCTGCTGTCTATATGGGTTGCGGCATAGCCCAAGAGGGAACAAAGCAAGGCCAATTCACACAACTGAGAGGTCAGCATACAATAGATCGGTGTCAAGTCTGGGCGTGGGATTACTACGAACAGGGGGCCCAGTTCAGATTCTGGACTGTTATCTGGTGAAAGAAAGGGGGCCGAGATGAAAAAGCGCCTTTTCATCGTTATTGCAATCGGGAGCATAGTTGCTCTGGCCACAATAGCGATGAACTCCTATGTTGTTCTTCCTTGGGGCTCAAAAGATATGAGGTCAGAATTTCCCTCAGGCCCGGAGCTCCTTACACCCGGTCCGCCAAAATTACCTGAAGGGCTGGAGAAGGAAATCGCTGAAACGATTCTTGAGGCTTATCGTCTCTTTGCCTACGCGGACATCACTTTTGATACCTCCAAATTTGACACCGTCTTAATAGATGACCCTCGCTTCCCTCTTCGCAGCGAAGACATATGGGAAGTTATTAAAGCCTTTGGCTACATTCCCAAGGGAGCGGGGGAATTAACTTACATGAGGGCGTGGTACAAAAACCGGAAGCGAGGTGCTGTTCTTTTGGAGGAAGCCGAGAGGAAGGCCAAAGCCGAAGGGAGAGAAGGCATAAGTGCTGAAGAGTTTAACGCGATAAAGGAGAAACTGGGTTATGAGCCTGTTTTTAGAAGGCCAGAGCCTATGCCTCCTGAGTGGGAAACATGGTTTGTATTCTACAAGTTTGACATTCGTGGAGATGTGGCTATGTGCCTTTATGATACTGGGGGAACCCTTGAGCAAGCCTTTCTGGTGAGAAAAGATGGAAAGTGGTATATAGCGTCCTTCGTGCCCATATGGGTTCACCATTAGAGCCTACGCTTCACCGATGTCTCCTCACTGGATTGGGATCAGCTCTGTAGGGAGGTGGAGGATGTCCCGGAGATTTTCCATTCTCAAGGTGCTGGAGGTCACCCTTCCGATTGCTTTGATAGCCGGTGTGATAGTGGGGCCAGCGTGGGCTCAGACGAGCGGGTACCGGCTTCCGTGGATATACTGCCACTGGCAGAAGGTCCTGCAGGGATGGGGTGGATCGTATAGCCACAGCAACGCTCAAATGTGGTATGCCTATGATTTCAGTCTTACCGAAGGGGTTCCGGTGCGGGCCGCTAAGTCAGGAAGCGTGGCCTTCGTACAGAGGGGGCAGACCGAGTGCGGAGATTCCAACCATCGTAATAAGGCGAACTATGTGACCATTTATCACGGCGATGGGACAGCGACTTTGTATCTCCATCTCAAGGATGTACATGTTGCAGTAGGGCAATCGGTTTTGCGAGGTCAGACAATCGGCACTGCTGGCAAGACCGGCTGGACTGGCTGCACTCCCCATTTGCACTTTCAGCGACAGAAGCGAGGAGACTGGATCACCGACTCCCTATCCATTTATTTTGACGAATACCCGAACCAGCAACTCCAGCAGGGGAGCTGGTATCAATCCCAAAACTACTGGCCAGGGGATCGCTGCCCTACGCGAGCAGAGGCCGGACTGGGTTGTGGAGGTGTTATTGGAGCCGGGATAAGAAAAATCGTCCGACAGCGCAAAGGTATCCGGGCGATCATTACGGGAATTGTGCCAGCACTGCTGACAGTGGGACTGCTGAGCCGTTGCACGCCATTGGGGAAAGGGGACACGCTTCTGCCCGGGAACCCGCCAGTGGCATTAGGGCCGGATAAACCGGTAGGAGTAGTGACTCCTTCACTTGTGCCAACGGCTGTGGAGCCACTTCTTCCACCAACCCCGGGACCGGTCCCAACGCCTCGTCCTCTTATTCTCCCTTCGGTGAAAAAGGCGGAGGAAATAACGGCTCATTGGAAAGTGTTTGACGATTCCAGGTTGGGCATCCGCTTTCGGTATCCGTCAGATTACGAAATCCGCATTTCACCATTCACCGATAGGCAAATCGGCATCTCTATAGACCGGCCGATAAAGGATCCGGTATGGGGGGAAGGCCGCGAGTTCTTTGATAGTATGTTCGTGTTTCTGCTGGAGAAGGAGGACCCCCGTCTGATTACGCCGGAGGGCCTGGAGGCCTGGGTCCGAGAGTTGCCGGAGAATGAAAATCCAATCCCGGGTGGCGGGCCGATTCGGGTGGTGGAGAAGATTCAGATCGGGGGATGTCCGGCCTTTGTAATCCAAGAGCCGCTCTGGCCGGGGGACCCGCCGAACGTCCAGAGTTTGATCGTCATCGGTAAAAAGCGGGTACTCTGGATTGGTTTAGGGGACACGATGTATTTAAACCCGGAACGGACAGAAAAAATCTGGCCCCTGCAGATGGCCTTCCTGGCGACGCTGGAGGTGACGAAGTAGGCCCAGCCTCCCTCCATCTCCGAGAACAGGAGCCCTGGCCACAGGCCAGGGCTCCTCTGCTTTCTGGCAACGATGGGCGGTCGGTTCTCCCTCACCGCCCCAGCAGCCGCAGGAGGGCCTCTATGCCGTAGTATCCGGCCAGGGCGAAGACGATGTTTTTGATGATTTTCCCGGCTGCACAACTGCTCAGGAACTTCCACACCGGAAAGCGGAGCGCGCCGGCGATCATCCCGCCGACGTCAAAGACGGGATTGGGGATGACCGCCAGGACGAAGATGACCCAGACCCCCCAGCGGCGCATCCAGCCCCCGATGCGGTCGTAGATGGGGCGGTCGGAGACCAGGGTCTGGCCGCTGTAGCCCAGCAGGTAGCCCGAAAGTTCCCCCAGCGCCTGCCCGATTCCCGCCACAATCCCCACCAGCCAGGGGTTGAAAACACCCCCCAGCACCGAACTGACCGCCAGGCCGGGGATGGGCAGGATGATGGTGGCGTTGCTGAGTAGCCCCACCAGGAAGACCGCCGCATAGCCGTAGGCCGCCAGTTCCTGCAGCCGGTCCCGGAAATAGACCGCCGCCGCCAGCGCGCCGACGATGATGACGCCGGTCAGCACCTGCACCGCGCGCAGGTGGGCCGGAGAAGGGCGTTGGGTTTCTAACCGCAAAGGACGCAACGGGCGCGAAGAGTTTTTCCCCTTTGCGTCCTCTGCGTCCTCGGCGGTGAAAAATACAGCCTTCATCGGACTCACCGGGGGATGGGGGCGCCGAGACGAACGACGCGTCGGTCCGACGGCGCGCCCCGGGTGGCGTTGCAGCAGTCCACCACCCGCCGCGCCGTCCGGACCACCCGCGCGTAGTCCACCGACCGATGCCCGGTCACGATGACGACGCAATCGGCGGCGGACAGTTCCTCATCGGTCAGCGGAACCGATTCCAGCGTGCAGTTGGGCCGGTAGAAGACGTCGCCGCCAACGGCGAAGCGGGGGATATAGGGATCGTGGTAACGGACCTGCGCGCCCCGGGCCAACAGGAGTTCTATCACCCGCTCGGCGGGGGAGTTGCGGGGGTCGTCCACGTCCGGTTTGAAGGCCACGCCCAGCACCAGCACCCGCGCGCCCTTCAGGGGAAGCCCGTCCTGAGAGAGGGTCTCTGTCACCAGGTCCACCGCGTGGTAGGGCATGGCCTGGTTCACCTCCGCCGCCAGTTCTATGAATTTGGTGTAAAAGTCGTACTCCCGGGCCTTCCAGGAGAGGTAATACGGATCAACCGGGATGCAGTTGTGAACGACAATACCGTAGGAGGTAACAAAGGTGTGAAAATCGTCAACCTCTGCGGAGTAAACCAGGTCTACCGGTGGAGATGGTTTAACTTCCTGGACCGGTACGGTTGTGAAAAAACCGTAGCCCTCCGGTTGCGGGCCGGGGGTGGGGGCCCTCCCCTTCCCCCCTGTGGGGGAGGGGCCGGGGGTGGGGGGCCCAATCGCCGCCCGAATCATCGCCAGCGCGCGCGTCAGATCCCGCTCCACAACTTCCGCAGGAATCCGAACAAAACGCAAACCCAAACTCTCCAGAAGGCGCTGCCGTTCAGCGTCTAAGGAACGCTGCTCCGGTGTGTCGTGAACACCACCGTCTATCTCCACAATCAGCCGATGGGCGGATGCATAAAAATCCACCACAAAGGGGCCGATGGGCTGCTGACGGCGAAACTTCACCCCCTCCAGTTTCTTACCCCGGAGGACCTCCCAGAGGACAGCCTCGCTGGGGGTGGGATTCCTGCGCAACCGCCGGGCAATTTCCACCATTCTGCGGCGCAGGGATTCCGGAATTTCCCAGCGCTCGGGTTCATTCCCCTCACCCCCCTGACCCCTCTCTCCCACAAGGGGAGAGGGGGGAATGGCCGAAGGCACCGACGCG
This sequence comes from uncultured Anaerolineae bacterium, assembly GCA_937942115.1. Taxonomy (GTDB): domain Bacteria; phylum Chloroflexota; class Anaerolineae; order B4-G1; family DUEL01; genus SpSt-77. Next base: position 4,686 of record CALDFY010000219.1, read on the forward strand.
ACGACGAGCCTATCGCCTCTCTTAAGCGTATCCGCGCGTCGGATATGGATTCCTTCCCCCTCCCACACCACCATCGGATGTCCGTCGGTTACCCTAAGCCGCCGTCCATCTACGGTGACGATTTCCACCATTGCGCCGGTATAGGGGCGGGCGGAAAGGTAGCGTACAGGCCGAAAGTCGGTCTTGCCAGTTTGGGGGTCAAATGATAGGATTTCCAGGCCGTCGGGCTGAACCAATGTTACATCACCAACTTTGTGCTTTCCCGCAAACCGCTCAAAAAGGGAACGTACAGGAAGGGTCTCACACCTGCTGTCCCTGCGAACGGTCACAAATTCCTCCGGTGCCAGACAGTGTCCCCCCACTCCGGCCCCCGGATAGAAGGGCATAAACCCGAAGGGCTTGGTCTTCGCCGCCTCTATGACCTCCCAGAAGTCAATCCCCATCCGCTCCGCCAGCAGGGCCAGTTCGTTGACCAGCGCGATGTTGACGGCGCGGAAGATGTTCTCCAGGAGTTTGGTCATCTCGGCGGCGCGGGGAGAAGAGACGGGGTGGACCGGCGCGCCCATCTGGCCCAGGAGTTCGCAGGCCAGGCGGGTGGACTCCGGGTCTACGCCCCCCACCACCTTCGGGGTGTTGTAGGCCGACCACTGTTTGTTGCCCGGGTCTATCCGCTCCGGCGAGAAGGCCAGGTAGAAATCCACGCCCGCCTTGAGGCCGCTCGTCTCCAGAATGGGCTGGACGACCTCTTCGGTGGTGCCGGGGTAGGTGGTGGATTGCAGGACGACCAATTGGCCGGGGCGGAGGCGGGGACGAATCCCCTCGGCGGCGGCGCGGATGAAGGAGAGGTCGGGGGCCCGCTGGGCATCGTAGGGCGTGGGGACGCAGATAAAGATGGCGTCCGCTTCCCGCAGCGCGTCGTAATCCGTCGTGGCGCGGAGGCGGCCCGAGGCCACGTGCGGGCGCAGGTCCTCGTCGGAGACGTCGCCGATGTAACTGTGGCCGGTGTTCAGCGCGGCCACTTTGCGCTCATCCACATCCACGCCGACCACCGGGAATCCGGCCCGGGCGAAGGCCACCGCCAGCGGCAGCCCCACGTACCCCAACCCGATGACGGCGACCCGCGCAGCGCGGGAGGAGATGCGGGAGGAGAGCAGTTCAGAGGTCATGGGCGTCCTCGTGGCTTGCCGGCGATTCTCCGGGAATCGCCCTCAATCTTATTATACATCCTGCTGTTTGTCAAACGGAGCGCAAAGAGGTTGGGACTTCCGGTCGCCCCAATGGGGCAAGGGCAAGCCATGCCCCTACAGTGCCAGACTTGCCCGATGCCAGATGATGTAGGGGCGACCCCTGCGGTCGCCTCTGAGCGCTGACTGAAAGTCAGCCTCTTTGGGCCTTCGGCCGGAGGACGGCCTGCGCCGTCCTTTCGGAAAGCGTCAACGCAGGTTGACGCCTGGCGCGAAGCGTCCAGGGAGGCCGATTTCCCATCGGCGCCGACCGAAGGTCGGCCTCCCTGGGCCTTCGGCCGGAGGACGGCCTGCGCTCCTCACCCCTCCCCCGGCCCTTGCCTCACCCCTGGCCCCTCTCCTGACTTTTGTCAGGAGAGGGGAGGGGGTGCCGCCGCAGGCGGCGGGGGTGGGGTGAGGAATCGGCGCCGACCGAAGGTCGGCCTCCCTGGGCCTTCGGCCGGAGGACGGCCTGCGCCGTCTTTTCGGAAAGCGTCAACGCAGGTTGACGCCCGGCGCGAAGCGTAGGGGCAACCCTCGCAGTTGCCCCCAGGGGAGGCCGATTTTCAATCGGCGCCGGGCGGCGGGAAACGGAGAAACCCAAGGAGGAACCATCATGCTGAAGCGAATGCTGTCCGTACTCCTTATCGTCGTCCTATCCGGCTGCGTCCCTTCTCTCCAACCCACCCCCGAACCCACCCCTCCCACCCCTTCCCC
>CALDFY010000220.1 GCA_937942115.1 uncultured Anaerolineae bacterium
CGCTAACCGGACTGCGCTACGCCCCGAATCCGCTCCTAATTATACCGGGTTTGGCGATTTTGGCAAGCGGCTCAAAATGGAACAGCACCCAGGCAGGCCGATTTCCCATCGGCCCGTAGGGGCAACCCTTGCGGTTGCCCCCCTTGCGGTTGCCCCATTAAGGGCAGGGGCAAGCCCTGCCCCTACAATGCGGTTGCCCCCTATGGGGCAGGGGCAAGCCCTGCCCCTACAATGCGGTTGCCCCCTATGGGGCAAGTGAATGGAACAAATCGGGGGCAGGAGCCTTGCAGGCAACCCTGCCCCCATGAGAGACGACCGGTACTGCCGGGGATTAGTACTCCGGCATAGACGGCGTGGTCTCTTTCTTCTCCTCCGGGATGTCGGTGACCAGCGCCTCGGTGGAGAGAATCATCGCCGCGATGGAGGCCGCATTCTCAATCGCGCCCTTGGTCACCTTCGCCGGGTCAATGATCCCCCGCTCCACCATGTCCACATACTCGCCCGCCAGGACATCAAACCCGATGCGCGGGTTCTCCCGCTCCTTCTGGAGCCGACGGACGGTATCCAGGATGACGGCGCCGTCGTAGCCCGCGTTCTCGGCGATCTGCTGGAGCGGGGCCTCCAGGGCGGTGCGGAGAATCTCCACGCCGGTCTGTTCGTCCCGGTACTGCATCTTCACGTTATCCAGCGCGGAGATGGCGTTGACCAGCGCCACGCCGCCACCGGGGACAATCCCCTCTTCAATGGCCGCGCGGGTCGCGCTGAGGGCGTCCTCCACCCGGTGCTTCTTCTCCTTGAGTTCGGTCTCGGTCGCCGCGCCGACGCGGATGATGGCGACGCCGCCGGCCAGTTTCGCCAGCCGCTCCTGGAGTTTCTCCCGGTCATAGTCGGAGGTGGACTTTTCAATCTCCACCTTGATCTGCTCCATGCGGCCCTTGATGGCCCGCTCGTCGCCCCGACCGCCAACGATGGTGGTATCGTCTTTGGTGACGATGACCTTATCGGCCCGGCCCAAGTCGGCGAGGGTGGCGCTCTCCAGTTTGCGGCCCTCCTCCTCGGTGATGACCCGGCCGCCGGTGAGGATGGCGATGTCCTGCAGCATGGCCTTGCGCCGGTCGCCGAAGCCGGGGGCCTTCACCGCCACGCAGTTCAGCATGCCGCGCAGTTTGTTGACCACCAGCGTCGCCAGGGCGGCCCCGTCCACGTCCTCGGCGATCACCACCAGTTCCCGCTTGCCCTGCTGGACCAGTTTCTCCAGGATGGGCATCAGGTCCTCGGCAGCGGAGATTTTCTTGTCGTGGATGAGGATGTAGGGCTCCTCAATGACGCACTCCATAGTCTCGGGGTTGGTGATGAAGTAGGCGCTGATGTAGCCCCGGTCAAACTGCATCCCCTCCACGTACTCCGTCTCAAACTCCAGCCCCTTGCTCTCCTCCACGGTGACGACGCCGTCTTTGCCGACTTTGTCCATCACCTCGGCGATCAGTTCGCCGATCTCGCGGTCCTGGGCAGAGATGGCCGCCACATTGGCGATTTCCTCTTTGGTGGTGACGGGGATGGACTGCTCGTCAATCGCTTTAGCGATGGCCTTCGCGCCTTCCAGGATGCCGCGCTTGAGGAGCATGGGGTTGGCGCCAGCGGCCACGTTCTTCATACCCTCGGTGATGATGATGTACGCCAGGAGGGTGGCAGTGGTGGTGCCATCGCCGGCGATGTCGTTCGTCTTCGTGGCCGCCTCTTTCAGTAACTGGGCGCCCATGTTCTCGTAGGGGTCCTTCAGTTCAATCTCTTTGGCCACGGTGACGCCGTCGTGGGTAATGGTGGGGGCGCCCCATTTCTTATCCAGGGCGACGTTGCGGCCCTTGGGGCCCAGGGTGGTGATGACGGCTTTCGCCAGGGTGTCAATGCCGCGCTTCAGACCTCGTCGCGCTTCCTCTCCAAAAAGCAGTTGTTTCGGCATGGTTCCTCCTCCTTACCGTTGGGAATTTGGTAGATTGGTAACTGGGAAATTGGTCATTGGGTCATTACTCAACAATCGCCAGGATGTCGCTCTCCTTCAGGATGAGCAGTTCCTTGCCGTCGCGGGTCTTGAAGGTCGTGCCGGAGTACTTGGCATAGACGACCACGTCTCCGACCTTGACCTCCATGGGGATGCGCTTGCCTTCCTCATCCCGGCGCCCCGGACCGACGGCCAGGACCTTCCCCTGCTGAGGCTTCTCCTTGGCGGTGTCGGGGAGGATCAGTTGCCCTCCGGCGAAGGTCTGGACCTCCTCTTCCAGGGGCTCCACAATCACCCGGTCACCCAACGGCTTGAGATTGATGGACATCGTTCCACCTCCTTTTGGCGTGCTGGAATACTGGGTTCATCACGGGGAAATTAGCACTCACGATACCGGAGTGCTAAAGCGGCACATATCATACCACCGGCGAGGGGATTTGTCAAGAGGAAAAAGGGGGCACAGGGGAACTCTAACGAAACTCTAACATAAAAGGCAGGGCGGGCGGCTTCGCCGCCCGCCCCGCTCCGGCCTCAGGCCGGAAAGTCCTCATCGTTGCCCACCCAGAGGTGATGCCGGAGTACCGACCGGCGGGGCACCACCCGCAGATGGAGGTCGCCAATGTCCAGAGAGATGGCGGAGGTGCCGCCACGCGGCGAGCTGCTCGCAGCGTGGCCGTTATCGGAATTCTCCAGGCCATTCAGCATGGACGGGTGGACGTAGCAGACCGTAGGCTGTCGTCCGAACTTCTCCGCGTACCGCTTCGCAGCATTTCCCACTTTCTGCTTCAAATCCCGGTTCGGGTCATCGTCAAACCAGAGTAGCCCGATCATCTCGCCTCCTTTCCGCTTGCTCCCTTGCCCATTCGCTTACTCTTCCCCCACGACCACGAACTCCCGCTGGACCGGGATGTTGCTCATCGGGGCATACACCGGCGGGAGATACCGGCCAGCCCCCTCCCCGACGCCCGGCGGGTAGGCCGCCGGCGGCTGCACCACCACCACCGGCGGATACGGCCCGGCATACGGCATCCGCTGCTCCTGCTTCCGCCGCGTCACCCAGATGATCAGCAGGCTCGGCGGAATGCTCGCCGCCACCCCGCACACCGCCCCCGCCATCACCGCCAGCGACTGGTCCGATAGCCGCTGTCCGATAATGACCGCCAGCGTCAACCCGAAGGCCGCCGTGAAGACCAGCAGCACCACCCCCAGCCGCTTCGCCACCCGCTGCTCCGGCGAGATGGGCCGTGGCCCGTATTCGGTTCCGTATCCATATCCGTAGGGGGGAGTCCCCGGTATTCCGTCCATATTCCGTACTCCGTATTCCGTACTCCGTGTTCCGTCACCGCGCCGGCATCGGACGCACCGACCCGTTCACCGTCGCTCCCTCTGACCCCACTGCCCCTTCCACTTCCCTGATTCTCCGATTCTCTGATTCTCTGATTCTCCGATTCTCTGATTCTCCGATTCTCCGATTCTCCGATTCTCCGATTCTCCGATTCTCTGATTCTCCCATTCTCCGATCCTCCGATTCTCCGATTCTCTCCACCAACTGCCGGGCCTCCTCCGGCGCGATGTAGGCCGCCTGGAAGCGGTGCAGTTGCCCCTCCGCCACGGCGATGAAGTCGCCCCGCCCCAGCAACCGCTCCGCCCCCGTCCCTTTCCACCCCGTCGCCACCCGCGCATCCTCCGGGCTGGCCACCTTCCCGCACACCCGCACCGG
>CALDFY010000221.1 GCA_937942115.1 uncultured Anaerolineae bacterium
AAGCCAGCCTCTTTGGGCCTTCGGCCGGGTCCCTTCACTTCGTTCGCAACAAGGTCGGCCTTCGCCGACCTCCCGAGAAGGGCGTCAACGCAGGTTGACGCCCGGCGCGAAGCGTAGGGGCAACCCTTGCGGTTGCCCCCAGGGGAGGCCGATTTCCAATCGGCGCCCGAGGCGGCGGGAAGCGGAGAGCCGAAGCCAGCCTTAAGTTAACGCCTATGGGGGTGAGGCCTCTGCCACCGAGGCGAGCGCGCCGATGCTTGGCAGGATTTTTCGGATACCCGGAATATTTTCACTGGCTGCTGAGCCCTCTTTGGTTGGGACATTGAAAAAACCCTGGCACCCTCTGTATCTCTGTATCCTTGTATCCTTTTGATTACCGCAGTCATCGTAGAGATTGTGGATTTGTGGATAATCGGGCAATCGGGCCGGAAAACCCCCATACTTTGGGGGACCGGAGTCGGCGGGGTATATCTGTGGGGGAAGTAGACCCGGGATGGTCGCGGAAAGTTGGGGATAAGATGTATCTTGCGCCTGATCTTGCACTTGCGCTTGCACAGGATACATCCTGCGCCCTGTTGCTCTTCAAGGAAAATTATCCACAGGGAGATGAAGTTATCCACAGAAATCGGCAGGTTATCCACACCCGGAGAGGGGTATGGGTGAGGAGAAAGGCCATATATGGGAGGAGAGAACGACCGATGCGCCAGGAATAGGGAATGTGGATGGGTGGGAAACGTTGTGTCTTCTGGTAGATAAACCCCAAGGAGGTACCCTATGGAACTGGCTCGCTTCCTCGCTGTAGCCCGGGGGGATGAACCGGCGGAACTGTTGCTCCGGAACGGACGGGTCATCAATGTATATACGGCCGAGATCATAGAGGCCGATATTGCCATTGCAGATGGCCACATTGTCGGCGTGGGGGGCGGATACGACAGCCGCCAGGAGATAGACCTGGAGGGCCGGTACGTCTGTCCCGGCCTGATAGATGCCCACGTCCATATAGAGTCCTCTATGGTGACCCCCTACCAGTTCGCCCGTGCCGTCGTCCCCCGGGGAACGACGACCGTCGTCTGCGACCCGCACGAAATCGCCAACGTGGCCGGGACGGCCGGCATCCGCTATATGCTGGACGCCTCGGAGGGTCTGCCGTTGACCGTCTACGTCAACCTCCCCTCCTGCGTGCCGGCCACGACAATGGGAACCGCCGGCGCCGAACTGAGCGCGGCGGACCTCCTCTCCCTGGCCGACCTTCCCCGTGTCCTGGGCCTGGCCGAGATGATGAACGTCCCCGGTCTGGTTCTGGGGTTCCCCGACGTCCTGGCGAAGGTGGAAGCGTTCCGGGACCGGGTGATAGACGGCCACGCGCCGGGCATCGGCGGCAAGTGGCTCCAGGCGTACGTGGGTGCCGGGCCGGGTTCAGACCACGAATGCACCACTGCCGCTGAGATGCTGGAGAAACTCCGCCTGGGGATGCGGGTCTTCATCCGGGAGTCCACGGCGGCGAAGAACCTGCGCGCGCTGATACCGGCCATCACTCCTCAGAACAGCCGCCGATGCGCTTTCTGCACCGACGACCGCCATCCGGCCGACCTGCTGGACGAGGGGCATCTGGACCACCTCATCCGGCTGGCGGTGGCCGAGGGGCTGGACCCGATGACAGCGCTCCAGATGGCCACCCTGAACGCGGCGGAATGGTTCCGCCTGCGCGACCGGGGAGCCATCGCCCCCGGCCTGCGGGCCGACCTGGTCGTCTTCTCCGACCTGAAGAACTTCCGGCCGGAGATGGTCTTTTCCGCCGGACGGCTGGTGGCCCAGGCCGGGGAGCCGGTGGGCCGCTGGGAGGAGCCTCCAGCGGACGATTCCCCCGTGCGGGAGACGGTGCGGGTGGACTGGGGACGGGTCTCCCTGCGGATTGGGGCACCGGACTCCGGTGTCCGGAGCGTTCGGGTGCGGGTTATCGGCGTCATCCCCGACCAGGTTCTGACAGAGCACCGGGTGGAGGAACTCCCCGTACGGGACGGGGAGGTGGTGGCCGACCCGGAGCGGGACATCCTGAAACTGGCGGTCGTAGAACGACACCGGGGAACCGGCAACGTGGGTCTGGGGTTTGTGCAGGGGCTGGGGCTTCGCCAGGGAGCCCTGGCGGGGAGCGTGGGGCACGATGCCCACAACCTCATCGTTGCCGGTTGCGATGATGTCTCCATGATGACGGCGGCGCAGGCGGTGGCGCGGATGGGCGGCGGCCTGGCCGTCGCAGTGGGCGAGGGGGTGCTGGCGACGGTGCCGCTGCCGGTCGCTGGCCTGATGTCGGACCAGCCGGTGGAGATAGTCCGCTTCCAGATGGACGGTCTGACTCAGGCGGCGCGATCCCTGGGGACCGCCTTGCCGGACCCGCTGATGACGCTGAGTTTCCTGCCCCTGGAGGTCATCCCGGCGCTGAAATTGACGGATCAGGGGCTGGTGGACGTGGAACAGTTTGCCTTTGTATCCCTTTTCGTTTGAGTGGAGGGGCGGCCTCACCCTACCCCCATATGCATCAAATGAAGGGTCGCTCAGGTCGGCGCCCTGAGGGGCTGTTGTTGCAGAACAACCGCAAGCAGTTGTCCTGCAATCTCGCAGCGACGTTCTGAAAAGCGTCAACGCAGGTTGATGCCTGGCGCAAAGCGTAGGGGCAACCCTTGCGGTTGCCCCTGGGCGCTGACTGAAAGTCAGCCTCCCTGGGCCTCCGGCCGGAGGACGGCCTGCGCCGTCCTTTCGGAAAGCGTCAACGCAGGTTGACGCCTGGCGCAAAGCGTAGGGGCAACCCTCGCGGTTGCCCCCAGGGGGAGGCCGATTTCCCATCGGCGCCTGTAGGGGCAACCCTTGCGGTTGCCCCTGGGCGCTGACTGAAAGTCAGCCTCTCTGGGCCTCCGGCCGGAGGACGGCCTGCGCCGTCCCTTTGGAATGCGTCAACGAAGGTTGACGCCTGGCGCGAAGCGTAGGGGCAACCCTCGCGGTTGCCCCCAGGGCAGGCCGATTTCCCATCGGCGCCCAGGGCGGCAGGAGGGGGCAACCAGAGCCGGCCTTAAGTTGATGCCGATGGGCAAGGACAGGCCCTGCCCCTACGGTTGGAACTGTCGTTCCGCCGCCTCCAGGCGGGCCAGCACCCGCTCCCGGCCCAGAATGCTGAGGGTGCCGAAGAGGGGCGGGGAGACAGCCTTGCCGGTGGTAGCGACGCGGATGAGGCCGAAGACCTGCCGGTTGGTCAGGCCCAGTTCCTCCACCAGCGCCCGCAGCGGCGGCTCTATCGCCTCCTCGGAGAAATCGGGGACGTCCGCCAGCACCTCCCGCGTCCGGCGCAGGACCTCCCGCGCCCGTTCGGCGTCCAGGCCCTGGGCCAGCATGTCGTCGGCCGACGGCGGCGCGATGTCCACAAAAAAGAAGTCCGTCATCTCCACCACGTCGGTCAGGTGCTTGATGCGCTCCTGGATGAGGGGGACGATGCGGCGCAGGACGGCGCGCGTCGGGGGCGGGCAGGGCACGGGCACCAGCCCGGCCTCCTGCCAGAAGGGGAGCAGCCGCTCCAGCAACTCGTCCGGGGAGAGACTGCGGATGTAGACGCCGTTCATCCAGTCCAGTTTGTCGTAGGAGAAGGCCGCCGGAGCCCGGTTGACCCGGTAAAGGTCAAACCGTTCTATCAACTCCTCCCGACGGAAAATCTCCTGCGTCTCCCCCTCGCCCGGCGCCCAGCCGAGAAGGGCCAGGAAGTTCAACAGCGCCTCCGCGAGGTACCCCTGCTTGCGGAATTCGGTGATGGACGTCGCCCCTTCCCGCTTGGCCAGTTTCTTGCCACCGGGCATCGTCACCAGGGGGACATGGCAGAAGACGGGCAGGTCCCAGCCCAGGGCCTGGTAGAGCAGGACATGCTTGGGCGTACTGGGCACCCAGTCGTCCCCGCGAATGACGTGGGTCACTTTCATATAGTGGTCGTCCACCACGACGGCCAGGTGGTAGGTGGGGAAGCCGTCCGACTTCAGGAGCACCTGGTCGTCAATGCCGGCGTTCTCAAAGACCACCTCGCCTTTGATGACGTCCTGGAAGACGGTCCGGCCGGTGAGGGGGACTTTCAGCCGGATGACGTGGGGCTCGTCCGGGGAAATGGCGTCGGGTGGCCGATAGCGGCAGTGGCGGTCGTACATCGGGGGCTGACCGCGCGCCCGCTGGGTCTGGCGGACTTCCTCCAGCCGCTCCGGGGTGCAGTTGCAGCGGTAGGCCCAGCCGGCCGCGACCAGTTCCTCCGCCACCTGCTTGTAGAGCGGCAGCCGCTCCGACTGGATGTACGGCCCGTAGGGGCCGCCGACAGCGTAGGCTTCGGCGTTCTCCACCCCGGCGTGCCGGAGTTCTTCCAGGCCGGGGCCTTCATCCCAATCCAGTCCCAGCCAGCGCAGGCCCTCCATGATAACCGGAATGGTCTCCGGGCGGTAGCGGACCCGGTCGGTATCCTCAATGCGAAGGATGAACTGGCCGCCCATTTTGCGGGCGAAGAGCCAGTTGAAGACGACAGTGCGCACATTGCCGATGTGGGGCTCCCCGGTAGGACTGGGAGCGAAACGGACGCGAACGCTCACTCTTTCACCTCCAGACCCAATTTCTGACGGATGAACGCTCTGACCTCCCGCATCGCCCGCAGGGCGTCGCGGGCCTCCTCGCGGGTGGCCTGCTCACCCGGATAGCGAAACGACACGGCGTAACGGTCCAGAATCTTCAGCCATTCGCGCTGAAACTCAAAAGTCGGGTCAACCTCCAGGCATTGCTCCAGGGGCGCGATCAGGTTGTGAGTACGTAACTACCTACGCCAGGGGCTAAAAGCCCAATGGCCCTAACTTTTTCGGCGCGCTGGCCTCACCCCTCTCCCGGCCCCTCCCCTCTCCCAAACTTCGTTTGGGAGAGAGGTGCCTCACCCCTCCCCCGGCCCCTCCCCTCTCCCAAACTTCGTTTGGGAGAGAGGTGCCTCACCCCTCCCCCGGCCCCTCCCCTCTCCCAAACTTCGTTTGGGAGAGGGGAGGGGAGATAGGAGGGGTTTTGCGGCGGCCGA
>CALDFY010000222.1 GCA_937942115.1 uncultured Anaerolineae bacterium
GGTATCCCCTCGCGCCTCCCTTCAATTCCCTGCTTTCCCCGGACGGGTCCCCTCTATCGCTCTTCCCTTCCCATATCCAGCGGAGAACGGACGGCCAGGCCACCCCCGAAGGTAATGAAGCGGCGCACCCAGTCCACGCAGGATGGTTCGGTGCGGTAAGAGGAATGTTTGAGTCGCAGGGTTTCGCGAAGTTGGTCCAGAAGTTTCTTGGCCATGGGTGAACTCCTTTGAAAGGGGGGGTGGTATTGTCAAAATTTTGCTGTTTCGGCGGATAGTGTCACAATTTTGGCGCATTTGCGGCAATTGTCAAATTCTTGCTGTTTCGGTGGACAGTTGCCAGACATAAGCCACGTCATGTGCAACTTCAATAAACCGACCTCTATGGAGCGGCATTTTGTCCCCTCCTCATCCCCCTGGCCCCCTTCTCCTCCCCGCAAAGCGGGGAGGAGAAGGGGGCCCGGGGGATGAGGAGGGGACAAAACGCCGCTCCGTAGAGGTCGGTTTATTGAAGTTGCACATGACGTAAATCTTGCGCTACGGCGCAAGATAAATCTTGCGCTACGGTAACACTTTCCCCGGATTCATAATGTTCAGCGGGTCCAGGGCCTGCTTGATGCGGCGCTGGACATCTATGGAGACCGGGCCCAGGGCCCGCTCCATGTAGGGGCGCTTGAGGACGCCCACCCCATGCTCGCCGGAGAGGGTGCCGCCCAGGTCCAGCGCCACGCCGAAAATCTCCCCCGCCATCACCTCTACCTTCTCCCACTGGGCCGGGTCCCGTTTGTCAAAGAGGATGTTGGGGTGGAGGTTGCCGTCCCCGGCGTGGCCGAAGACGACGATGGGCAGGCCATGCCGGGCACTGATCTCCTTGATGCGGCGGATCGCCTCCGGGATGGCGGCCCGGGGGACGGTGATGTCCTCCCCCAGTTTGTTCGGGGCCTTGCGGGCCAGCGACGGGGAGACCGACCGCCGGGCCCGCCACAACTGGGCCCGCTCCGCTTCGTCCCGCGCCACCGTCACCTTCCGCGCGCCGTTCTTCCGGCAGACCTGCTCCACCACCTCCATCTCCCGCCGGACCGCCTCCTCATCGGAGCCGTCGGTCTCTATAATGAGCATCGCCTCCACGTCCAGCGGCAAGCCCAGATGCATCGCCTCCTCAATGCAGGCGATGGCCGTCTCGTCCATCAGTTCCAGCGTCGCCGGGACGACGCCCGCCGCCAGGATCGCGTTGACGGTGCGAGACGCGTCGTCCAGCGAGGGGAACTCCGCCAGCGCGGTGCGGACGAACCGGGGTTTGGCGATCAGTTTCAGCAGCGCCTCGGTGATGACCCCCAGCGTCCCCTCGGAGCCAACGAAGAGGGAGGTCAGGTCGTAGCCGACGACGTTCTTGATGGCCTTGCCGCCGGTCTGGAGGATACGGCCATCGGGGAGGACGACGGTCAGGCCCATGACGTAGTCGCCGGTCACCCCGTACTTAAGGCAACGGGGGCCACCGGCGTTACAGGCGATGTTGCCGCCGATGGTGGAGTGCTTGTTGCTGGAGGGGTCGGGCGGGTAGAAGAGGCCCCGGGCCTCCACCCAGGCCTGGAGGTCGGCGGTGATGATGCCCGCCTCCACCCGCACTGTCCGGTTCACCTCATCCAGTTCCAGAATGCGGTTCATCCGGGTGAGGGAGAGGGCGATGCCACCAGAGAAGGGGACGGAGGCCGCTGCCAGGCCGGAGGCCATCCCCCGGGGGACAACCGGCACCCGGTGCTCGGCGGCGATGCGGACCACCGCCGCCACCTCCTCTGTGGACTCCGGCAGGACGGCGACGTCGGGCAACTGCTGGGCGAACGTCCCGTCGTAGGAGTAGGCGATGCGGTCTTCCATACTGGTAAGAACTTTAGAGGGGCCTAAAGCCTCCTGTAGACGGTCAATCCAGATGTGATCGGACATCGGTACGTCTCCTGCAGAATTTGGGAATGCGGACAAGCGCCGGTCAACGCGGGTAGAGGAAAACCCCCGCGGTTATCTGCGTTCATCCGCGTCCTGCCTTCTCATCGCCTCCAGGACGATTTCAGCGATGTCTTTGACCCGCAGGCGGAGGCGCTCTGCGCGGGCGGCGTTGAAAAGGGTGCGCTCGCACTGCTGGCAGGCGGAGACGACGATCTGCGCGCCGGTCTCTGCGGCCTGACGGATGCGCCGGGCGGCGACTGCCTGGCTGAGCGCGGGATCCATACTCTCCAGGTTGCCCCCGCCGCCGCAGCAGTGGGACCCGCCCTGGTTCTCCGCCATCTCCACCAGGGTTACCCCCGGGATGGCCCGGAGAATCCGACGGGGGGCGTCAAAGATGCCTCCCTTGCGGCCCAGGTCGCAGGGGTCGTGGTAGGTGACGGTCTGCGGGGGCAGGTCGTCCCGCAGAGGAACCCGGCCGCTCTCCAGAAGGTCCGCCAGGAACTCCGTAGCGTGGCGGACCTCAAAGCCCAGGTCCTCCTCCAGCGCGGCCGGGTAGGCATGCTTCCAGAAGTGAAAGCAGGAGGGACAGGTGGTGACCAGCGTCCGCGCGCCGGTGGCTCGGACCGTCTCCAGATTGTGGCGCATCATCTCCCGCGCCCCCTCCAGGTCGCCGTTGATGGCTAAGGGGTAGCCGCAGCACCATTCCTCGCCACCCAGCAGACCGTAGTCCACCCCGGCCCCCTCCAGAATCTGGACGAAGGACTGGGGGATGCCGTAACTGCGGGGGAAGAGGGCACCGACGCAGCCGACAAAATAGACCACTTCGGCCTGCGCCTTGCCGACGCCGGTGGGCATCGCGGGGAGGTTCTGGGCCCAGAGGAGACGGCTCTCCGGCGGCTCGGCAGAGATGTTGTGGCTCTCCCGGATGCGCGCGTTCAGCGCGGCCAGCGGCTGAGGGAGGAGGCCCAGATGGGCCATCTCTCCGCGCGTCAATTCCAGGACCCGGTCCACCGTCACGCCGCTGGGGCAGGTGAAGGTACAGGCGCCGCAGAGAAGGCAGCGGAAGAACTGCGCTGCTGTGCGGTCGGTGGGCCGCTCCAGCACCCCCTCCCGGACCGCCCGCAGGAGTGCGACGCGGGCGCGGGGGGAATCGGTCTCGTTCAGCGTGAGCCGATAGGTCGGGCAGACGGCGAGGCATTGCCCACAGCGGATGCAATGGAGGTAATCGTCCTCGGTAAGGAATGGGGATGAAGTCATCATCGCTTGTCCTCGCGGTAAGAAATTGCATCACAGAGCACGCGTAAAGGAAGACGCCACTCCGCTGCGCTCCGGGGCGGACTACGA
>CALDFY010000223.1 GCA_937942115.1 uncultured Anaerolineae bacterium
CAGGGCCAGTTCTTCGGCAATGGTCAGAGAACGGTCTGTATCCATCAGTGCACCTCCGGAAAGATATTTGGGGGTTGCTGAGGAGTTGGGCTATCTTCCATCGGACATCGGCACCTCCTTTCGTTGATCGGGCGAGATAAATCTGCGCTGGCGGGGACGGTTCATAATTGGTGACACTTTTGCTTGCGGATGTTCTGTCCTCACCCCTCCCCCGACCCCTCCACTCTCCCGAACTTCGTTCGGGAGAGGGGAGGGGAGAAAGGAGGGGGATTTTTGGGCGCGCGGCGAAGCCGCCCGCCCAAAAACCCCCTTTCTTCACCCCCCCTTTCCCCAGAGCGGAGCGATGGGGAGAGAGGGGCAAGGGGGGATGAGGGGCAAAGAAGCCCGCCACCCGCCCAGAACGAGAGGGGCGCGAAAAAAAACCTACACTTGTGATGGGGGCAAGGGGGGATGAGGGGGCAAATTCTACCTCAGGCGATTGCCCGAATATTTGTTAAACTGCAAAAGCATCGGGCTCATTCTGCGAAGCCCCTTCGGGGCTAACGATAGCCCGCGGGCTTTGCATTCTGAGCCCGACCGTTTACGGTCGGGCGGAGATTGCTTCGGGCGCTCCGCGCCCTCGCAATGACGCGGCGGTTTCTGATGGGCGAGAACGCGCCTTACGCATGCAGTACTTGCGATGACGTCCCAGGGGTGGATGAGGTGTCGGCGAAGGTGATGGCAGGGCTATTTGAGTTGTAAACGAACGGAGTGTGAATATTATAGCGCACCGTCTTTTTTTGTCAAGTGGACCCCAAGGCAGTGGCAACCGCGCGATATTCACCGGTCACCCCGCATGAGCGGCGGAGTGGAAAGTCAGGGGGGCAGGCCGCGCGGCCTGCCCCCCCTTCTCCCTTAACTCCCTTACGGTATCTTCGTCACGATCACGTTCCGGTTCGCCTCCACCTCGTCCGGCGCCTTCTGGCGGACGAAGTCCTCGGTCAGGAAGAGCGCAGCATTGCCGTGACAGGAATTACAGGACTCCGTCTGCGGGGTGCGGCGCTGGATGGTGTGGGGCGTAGCGTAGGTCCAGGTCTCCCGCGCGTCAAAGTTGGGAAGCAGGTTCTCCCCGTAGTAGGCGAAAGAGTCCCGGGCCACCGGCACGTGCCGCAGCACCACGTACTCCCACGGCCGCTCCGGACTCCGGATGGGGTTCTTCCCGATGATGAAGTATATCTCCGACGGGTCCACTTTGAAGTACGGGATGCCTTTATCGGAGAGTTGGACGTGGCAGTTGTAGCAGTGCTTGTAGGGGACCGCGTGGCAGACCTGGCACTGCACTTTTTCCATATGGGGCTTTGTGTGATAAGCCACCTGGTCATTCGGCCCACCGATGTTCTCGTGGCAGCCCGCCTGAGTGCAGGACGGGTCCGGCGGGCCGTCGTACCGGTGGTTGAAGACCCCCAGCGCCCCATGCATCTGGTCTCCGGTGTGGCAGGCGAAGCAGGCCATCCCACCGGGGTTAAAGTGGACATCGGCGGGGACCTTCTGGCCGTCGGCCGTCTGGTTCTTCCCTTTGTATTCGTCGTTGACCCGGGTGCCGTGGCAGCCGGTGCAGGTGAGGTTCATCGGGGGCAGTTTCTTGAACTCGTGCTTCGCCAGCAGGCCACCTTCGTTCAGGTTGGGCCGGCTCACGTGGCACTGGCCGCAGGAAGAGTGGCAGTTATCGCAGTGGTTGTCAAAGGCGGTCATCACCTGGGGCCAGTGCTCTTCATCGCTCCGAGCCCGAAGGACGGTGTAGTAGCCCGCCAGTGTCACGTGCAGGCTATCTTTATAGGGCCCAACGATGGATTTGTGGCAGGACGCGCAGCGCTGCTCCGGGTCAGGTTCGCGGATCACGCCCTGGTGGGCTTCTTCCTTATCCATCGTCCCGCCGACGCCGCCATGGCATCCGATACAGCCCAGGTCGGCGTGGACTTGCCCCAGCGCCTGATCGTCCAGAAAGACCTTTTCCCATGCCTCCAACGGAGGCAACGAGCCCCCTCAGCCCTCCCCCTCGGAGAGATGTTCGGTCTTCTCCGGCTCCACGGCCAGCACCTTCAGCGTCTCCGCGTCAGTATGACAGGCGATACAGGTGCTGTTATCGGCGGCCGGCGCCGGAGTCTCCGTGGGAGGAACCGGCGTGGCCTCCAGAGTGGGGACGGCAGGGAGCATCGGGCTGGGCGGCAGAGGGGTGATCTCCGGCCGGGCCAGGCAGGCCGTCAGGATCAGCCCCAGGAGGCCGCCGAGAAATAGCCAGATACCCTTGCGCACAGAACACCTCCTGAAAGCAATGGATTGGATAGTCGTGCCGGGCCTTTTCGGGAAAGCCCGGGGTAGGTCTGCAGGAAATCGTGGCGGCGCTCTAACGGGTGCAAGAACCCCCAGATGTAGGATAGCCTTTCCAGGCTGTCCCCAAATGTGGCGGGCTGAAAGCCCGCCCTACGCCTCACCACGATTCAATGCAGTGCTACCAGGCCCGGCATTCCTGCTCTTACGGCAATGGATGCGGCTCGGTCTCAATGGGATAGTCGGGGGCCGTTGCGACGGCGTAACGAGGCTGAGCCAGCACCTCGTCCTTCTCGGTCCAACCCATCATCCCATACTTGAGGTTGACCACGTTGTAGCCCAGAAGGGCCAGGGCCGCCATAGCCGCCTGGCCGGTATGACCGGTATAACAGTAAACCACGATCGGTTTGTCCGCCGGGTAATGGGCCAGATTCTCCGGCTTCGGAACCTCCTTCCAGAAGACGTTGTAGGCTCCCTGGATATGCCCTTTAGCGTAGTCCTCCGGTTTCCGCACGCTGAGGATGAAGGGGTCATTGGAGGCATCGCCATCGGTCAGGTTCTCGTAGAGGGCATCCGCCTCAATGACAGGCGTCATATTGGGGAAAACTTCTCGCGCCCGGGCCAGGACGATGGCTACCGGGTCGCTCTCGCCCGTCTTCCAGGAAGGCTGCGCGTACGTCTCGGTGAGCGGGTGCGGCTCCGTCTCCACCGGATACCCGGCCGGGCCCTGGAAGCGGGGCTGATCCAGCGCTTCGTCGTTCAGGCTCCAGCCCATAAAGCCGAACTTCATGTTGACAGCATCGTAGCCCAGGAGCATCAGGACGGTGGCCGCGATCTCCCCTGTGTGGCCGGTGTAGCAGTAAACCACAATTTTACGGTCTTTGGGGAGTTTGGAGAGGTACTCCTCCTTGACGATGTCCTTCCAGAAGATGTTGTAGGCGCCGGGGACATGCCCTTTGGCGTAACTCTCCGGTTTCCGCACGTCCAGGATGAAGGGGTCGTTGGACGTGTCACCGTCGGTCAGGTTCTCATAGACCTCGTCGGCGGTGATGACCGGGGTCCAGCCGGCGAATTTCTCGGCGATATAGTTCGCCAGGACGGCGAACTCGTCCACCTCGGGCACCGGGGTCGGTGTAGGCGGCACCGGGGTCGCCGTCGGCGGGACGGGGGTCGCTGTGGGCGGCACCGGCGTGGCCGTGGGCGGGGCCGGCGTGGGCCGGGCGCAGCCCGCCAGCAGCATAGAGACGATCGCCAGAACGACGATGATGGGATAGAACGGACGTTTCATCTCTGAGCCTCCTCCTGAATCTGGGTTTTTAGGGTTAGGTTTCTGCGGCGGCGGCCCAACGGGCCGCCGCCGCAAAGACCGTCGCTATTTGTTCCACCCCTCCGGGGTGTGGCAGCGCTCGCAGTTCTCGTCTCCGAAGTCGTGGGGGCGCTGATGGCAGTCACTGCAGACGTAGCGGAGGCCGCCGAAATTGGGCCAGTCGTGGCAGTCAAAGCAATCGGTCTGCGCATGCCACCCCACCAGTTCCACCGGATGGACCGCCAGATGGGTCTCGTTCCAGCGCACAGTAGAAGTGTGGCAATCGTCGCAGGAGAGGGCCGCCGCCACGTCGTGGGGCCCGATGTGGCAGGCGCGGCATTCCTGCAGTTCCGCCCGCAGGTTGCGGGCCCGATGACAATCCAGGCAGACGTTCATAGAGCAGATAACGTTCCCCGAAACGGGGTCAAAACCGTGCCCCACTCCGCCATGGCAGTCGCTGCAGGTGACCCCCTGCGCCAGGCCGTGGACCAACGAGGAGTGGGGCGTGCGCAGCCGGTCGCCGGGGATCTCATCCGGCAGGTTCCGGTGGCACAGGGTACATTCCTCCTCAAAATGCAGCGTGGGGTCCTTCACCAAACCCTGATGGGCGACGGCCAGGTCAGTCGTGCCTCCGGTGCCCCGATGGCACGTAATACATCCCAGACGTCCGTGGGTGGAATGGACATCGTTGGGGTGAATCCAGAGCCGCTCCAGTTCCGCCGGGTCGGAGACGGTCTGACGAAGGGCCTCCTGATTGGTATGGCAGAGGATGCACTCCCGCGATGGGGGCGCGGCGTAGGTCAGCATGGGCAATGTGGCCGTGGGGGTGGGCCGGGGCATCAGCGCCTGGGCCGCCGGCTCCAGTACCAGCGCCAGCGGAATGGTGAAGACCGCCAGCGCCAGGCCGATGAGGATGGTCGTCCATTTGGGCCAGTGGGCAGGTAACATCGTTCCTCCTTACAGCGCGGCCGGAATGCCGCTGACCAGGATCAGGTACCGCAGGAACAGTCCGGCGACAACAATGCCGACCCCGGAGCCGACGCCGGAGGCCAGGGAGTGGCGCCCCAGCCCGGCCGCATAGGCGTGGACGACGAAGGGGTAGACGAAGCCGGGGATGATGATCAGCACCCAGAAGACGACGGCGTGGGTGCCGGCAACGATTTCCCGGGCCGACTGGGCCGCCGACCCGCCGTCCACCAGCGCGGTGATGAGGAGTAACCCCACCAGCAGCGTCTCCACGCCGATGAAAGCCATATGGATCCAGGGCAGGCTTTTCACCCGGTGCTCCATAAAGCCAACGGTCAGTGTCCCGACCAGGTCCACCGTCAACCCGATGCCGGTGGAGAGGGCAGAGACCAGAAAGAGAAGCGGCATCATCGGAACGGGGATGAAGGGCAGGACACGGGTGGACCAGAAGGGGATGGCCGGCCCCACCGCGCTGAGCAGGATGCCCGTGTAGATCGCCACGCCGAGGGCCAGCACCACGCCGATTCCGGCGAAGACCCGCTTGGTCCGGCGGAGGGGGAGGTTCCAGAGAAACCGGGTCCAGCGAAGCCACCGCCGGGCCTTCAGCCACTCCCGCGCGGCCGGAAAGGTATCCACGGACTCCAGGAAGCCGTAGATCAGGGAGACCGGGATGAAAAAGGTGAGGAGCCAGACCCCCCAGGTCATCACCGAGGAGAAATGGGTGAACATATAGAGGATACGCCACGGCTCCCGCAGGCCGGCGCCCAGGTCAAAAATGAGCAAGATAGTGCCCAGGATGACCAGGGGCCCGGGGACGGTAGCGCCCACCAGGGTGGTGGGGCAGAAGTCGTACTGATAGCGCTTGCCGTAGAACTCAAAGGTGGCGGCGATGATGAGAGCACCAGCACCCATGCCGCCCAGGAAGAGGTAGATGGCCGGAAGCCAGCCCCACGCGGTCTGCATGGTTCACCTCATTCTTCAATGATATAGTAGAGGATGGACGGCTCGGTGCCGAACTCCGGGTGGAGGGGTTTGGCCCGGCCGGAGGCGATCAGTTGAGCCACTTCGCTTTCGGGGTCATCAGTGCGGCCGAAGAGGCGGGCGCCGGGGATACAGGCTTCCACGCAGGCGGGAAGGCCGCCGCCCAGCACCCAGGGGAGGCAGAGCCAGCATTTGTCGGCCACCCCCCGCTCCTCGTCGTAGACGCGGGCCTGATAGGGACAGGCCTGCATGCAGTATTTGCACCCCACGCAGAGCCGCTCGTCAATCAGGACCACCCCGTCCTCCCGCCGATAGGTGGCGTTGGTGGGGCAGACGGTGGCACAGGGCGGGTTGGCGCAGTGCTGGCACTGGATCATCAGGAACCAGGGTTTGCGGTCGTTGCCCTTGACGATGCGGCGGATGTAACTGACCCCCTCGGGGAGGTGGTTGCGCAGGCGGCATGCCTCTATGCAGGCACCGCAGCCGGTGCATTTGGTGGTGTCTATAATCAGAGCGTACCGGGCTTTGGGCCGCTCGCCGGCGGTGGCAGGAAGAACGCCTTTGAGGAGCGGAGCCCCTACCACTGCCGCCGCTCCGGCGGCGACCAGCCCCAGGAAGCGACGGCGGGGAATTTCCATCGGAGACCTCCTGATGTATTCAGTATTGAATAGTTCGTTTTGCAAACACCGGATTGATTATACTGCATCTCTCTCTCTTTGTCAAGTCCATTGTTGAATATTCTGGCGCTTATCCAGAATGGTGGTATAATGAAAATGGTCCCCATTCCACCAGCCGGAGGCGATATGGAAGACGGACGAGGCCTCACCCGGAATGACCTGCTGGTTCTGGGATTGTTGCTGGACCGGCCCATGCATGGCTATGAGATTCTCCAGCAGATTCGCGCGGCGGATATAGACCTGTGGCTGGCCATCAGCCCGGCGGCCGTCTACTACTCCCTCTCCAAACTGCACCGCCGGGGACTGGTGACGGAGACGCGGGCGCGCGGCGAGGGGCCGGAGCGCAGCATCTACCACCTCACCGACCGGGGACGGCAGGCCTTTTTCGCCGGGATGGAAGAGGCGCTCGCCTCTCAGGAGCCCAACCGTTCAGACTACGACCTGGGGGTTTACTTCCTGAACAAACTACCTCAGGAACAGGCGCTGAGCCTCCTGCAGCAGCGGCTGGAATTCCTGCGCCGCCGGGAAGCGGAAGTCTCTCAGGCCCGCCAGCGGGCGGCGAGCGACCCCCTTCGTTGTGCGATTCTCAGCCGCGTTGCCACATGCGTCCGGACGGAACAGGCGTGGCTGGAGGGGATCATCCGCCACCTGCGGGGCGAGGAGGTTCAGGAATACCGGGGCATGATGCTGCTCACCGGCGACCTGCGGGATTTCCACCTTCCCGACCTGATCAAACTGATCGCCTCCGGCCGCCACAGCGGCACCCTGACGGTCACCGACGGCGCCTCTGTACGCAGCCTCTCCTTCCACGGAGGGCGTCCCGTCTGTGCCACCGCCCAGGGCCCCGACGGGGAGGTTCGGGCTCCGGAGCACGTTCTGAACGACATCTGTGACCTCTTCCGCTGGCAGGAAGGGACCTTCACCTTTGACCAGCGAGTCGGCCCCCAGGAAGGATGCACCGTTCTTCAGTTAAGCACCGAAGCGCTCTTGCTGGCCGGCGCCCGGTGGGTGGATAACTGGATGACGATCCAGCGGGTCGTTCCCTCCGCCGAAGCCATCTTTGAGCGCCGGGGCGAGGTAGACCTTTCCGGGGAATGGCGACTGACCCCGGAGGAACAGGCCGTCTGGCAGGCGCTGGACGGCATCCGGGATGTCTCGGAAGTGGCACGCGCTTGCGACCTGACGGAGTTTGAGACCAGTAAAATCCTCTATGGCCTCTCCATCGCCGGCCTGATCCGCCCGGGGGATGTGGAGAAAGTCCGCCTGCGGCGGGCCTTCCGGGAATTCACCGAACTCCTCTGCCGGGCCACCAGGCCCTATCGGGCTTCCCCGGACGATTTCTCCTGCGAAGAAGAGGTGAACCGGCGCGCGGCGGACCTCCCCATCCAGTTCAACCGCAGCCGGATTGAAGACCGCACGGACCCCGCCATGCGGACAGAAGAACTGGCGGAGGTGTACCGGCGGTTTCTGGGAATTCAGAAAGAGGTCGTGCGGGAGCGGTTCGGGGAGACGGTGCTTCGTCGCCTGCTGCAACAGGTTGTCAGCCAGATCAACCCGTCCCTGATGGAGACGATCCAGCGGTACCAGTTAAACGGGGCAAGGATATAACCAAAATATGGCCGCAGGCGGCCAGCCTGGAGATGCAGGCTTACAGCCTGGGGCCACGGCAAAAATTAGAGATGTTGGGCTGTCAGCCCATCCTCGCAGACCCCGGCCGTTCACCCATTCCATCCCCCTCCAGCCTGCAGGTCCCAGAGGCGCCGGTAGAGGCCGTTGCGGGCCAGCAGTTCCTCGTGGGTTCCCCGCTCCACTACCCGGCCCCGATCCAGGACCACAATCTCGTCCATCTCCTCCATCCCCACCAGCCGGTGGGTGATCCAGAGCACCGTACGCCCACGGAAGAAACGCAGCAGCGCCGCCACGACCTCCCGTTCTGCGAGGGGGTCCAGATGGGCCGTAGGCTCATCCACCAGCAGAATGGGCGCCTGCCGCAGAAGGGCCCGGGCAATCGCAACCCGCTGGCGCTCCCCCGCCGAGAGCCGTCCCCCCCGTTCGCCCAGGTCGGTATCGTACCCCTGGGGGAGACGGGCCACCACCTCCTCCAGCCGGGCCGCCCGGACGGCGGCCTCCAGTTCCTCCGGAGTCGCCCCAGGCCGGGCCAGCCTCAGGTTCTCCCCCAACGTTGCGCTCAGAACCTCCACCCGCTGGGGCACGACGGCAAAGAACGCGCGCACCGCCTCTCCGGGGAGGTCCTTCAGGGAGACCCCGCCCAGCCGAATTTCCCCCCGCTCATAGTCCCAGAAGCGCAGCAGGAGATGGGCGAGGGTGCTTTTCCCCGCGCCACTGGGACCCACTATCGCGACCCGCTTCCCCGCTGGAATCCGCAATGTCACCTCCTCCAGCGCGGGGCGCGCCGCGCCCGGATAGGTGAAGGTCAGCCCCTCTATCTCCAGCGCGCCGTCCCGGGGATGGGCCGCTGGAGGGGTCGCGGGTTCGGAGACCGGAAGGGGGGAATCCGCCAGTTCCAGCAGGCGGCGGGCGGCGGTTCGGACACTCTCCCAGGTCTGGGCGGCCTGGGGAAGGGGAACGACAGCCTCAAAGGACGCCAGGGTCAGCAGGCCCAGGGCCCCTAACATCACCCCGTCTATCCGGCCCACCGCCGCCAGCGGCACCGCCACGACGAGGATACCCCACAGGGCCAGGTTGGTCAGCAGCGTCCCCAGGGCGGTGTGGAGGGCGCTGAGGCGGGCCAGCCGCTCCTGGGCGCGGCCGTAGGCGGCGTCAGCCCGGGCCAGGCGGTGGGCGAAATCGGCGGCGCGGCCGTAGACCAGCAGGTCAGCCAGGCCGAGGACACCGTCCACCAGCAGGGCACTCAGGGAGGCCCGCTCCAGAACCATCTCCCGCGCCGGTCCTCGCCCCAGGCGCCGCATCCCCAGGGGCAGCAGCCCGCCGACAGCCCCGAAACACGCCAGGGCCACCAGGGCCAGCCCGGACGAGTACCCCCAGAGAAAGGCCCCGATGCCCAGGGCTGTGAGCCCGGCCACCAGAACCGGTGCCAGCAGCCGGACGTAGAAGTTTTCCAGCACCTCCACGTCCCCCACCACCCTCGCCAGCAGGTCCCCGGCGTGATGGGTCGTCAGAGAGGCGGGGAAGCGGGGCTCCAGGCGCTGATACAGCCAGACCCGCAGCCGGGCCAGGACGCGGAAGGTGACGTCGTGGGAGACGAGGCGCTCGGCGTAGCGCAAAGCGGCCCGGGCAATGCCGAAAAAGCGCACGCCGACAATCGCAACGTAGAGGCTTCCCAGCGGCGGTCGGAGCGCCGCCTCCGCGATCAGCCAGGCCGACGTCCCCAGGAGAGAGACGCTGGCCCCGATGGTCAGCGCGCCCAGCAGGACGGAGAGGGCTACCCTCGGCTCGTGCCCTCGCAGGAACCCCAGCAGACGCCGGAGCAGGGAGCCGTGTCCTTCCCGTCCCTGCGCGGGAGAGGCGGCAACCCCCCCGGAGAGAATGGGCGACGGGAACCTCTCAGGCTCTGGGAGAGGGGAGAGGAGGGCGGACTCCAACGCCGGCTCCGGAGCGGCGGGGAGAAACGTCCCGGAGGCAGCGACCAGCCGGGCATAAAGGCCCTTTCGGGCCATCAGTTCGGCATGCGTCCCCTCCTCCACCACCCGGCCATCGTCCAGCACCAGGATGCGGTCGGCGTTCTGGACGGTGTACAGGCGGTGGGCGATCACCAGAGCGGTCCGGCCCTCCAGCAGGCGACGGGTGCCCTCCGCCAGCCGGGCCTCCGTGTCGGGGTCCAGGTGAGCGGTGGGCTCGTCCATCACCAGGATGGGGGCGTTTTTCACGAAGGCCCGGGCGAGGGCGAGGCGCTGGGCCTCCCCCCCGCTGAGGCGGGCCGCCTCGGTGCCCACGAGGGTCTTCAGCCCCTCCGGCAGCGAACGGATCAGGTCTTCCAGACGGGCGTCCCGGCAGGCCCGCTCCAGGTCTTCGGGGGCTGCGTCGGGGCGGGCCAGGCGCAGGTTTGCCTCCAGCGTGTCCTGGAAGATATAGGGCTGCTGAGGCACCCAGGCGACCTCTTCCCAGGGCGGGGGGCCGTCCACGACCTGGCCGTCAGCGTATTCGGTGCGGACCCGTCCCCCGGTGGGGGTCAGAAAACCCAGGATCAGCCCAACCAGGGTGGTCTTGCCTGCGCCGCTGGGCCCGACCAGCGCCACGCGCTGGCCCCGCTCCAGGCGCAGGCTCACGCGGGAAAGCGCGGGACGGGACTCTCCCGGATACGTGTAGGAGACATCCTCCAGGACGACCGCCCGGACGGGCACCCGAGGGGGAGAAACGGTGGAGGGGCGAAGGGGGGTTTCGTCCAGAATCGCGAAAATCCGCTCCGCCGCGCTGACCCCGGCCATCCCGGCGTGAAACCGAAGGCCGAGCATCCGGAAGGGGACGTAGAACTCCGGGGCCAGAACCAGAACGAAGAAGGCGGCGGGGAAGGTCAGCCGACCGTAGAGCAGCCGCAGCCCGACCTCCACGGCGATAATGGCGGTGCTGATGGTCGCCAGGAGTTCCAGCGCGAAGGCGGAGAGAAACGTCAGCCGCAGGACGCCGAGGGTGGCGCGGCGGTACCGGTCGCTCACCCGGGCGACCGTCTCCGCGTATTCCCCGGACCGTCCGAACAGTCTCAGGGTCGTCAGCCCGTAGAGGGCGTCCAGGAGTTGTGCGGAGAGATGGCCCAGCATCCGGTACTGCCGGCGTGTGAGCGCCTCTGCACCCTTTCCGATGAGGACCATCAGCAAGGGGAGCATCGGCGCAGTGACCAGCATCACCAGCGCGGAGGGCCAGTCCCGGAGGAGCACAAAGAGCAGGATGGTCAGGGGGACCAGGGCGGTAACGACGATCTGCGGCAGGAACTGAGAAAAATAGGCGTCCAGGGCCTCCACGCCCTCTACGGCCGTTGCGGCCAGTTCGCCCGTGCGCTGTCCACGGGTATAGAGGGGGCCGAGGGCCTGGATGTGGGCAAAGAGGCGGCGGCGCAGGTCCTGCTTCACCCGAACGGCGATGGCCCGGGCCGTCATCTCGTGGAGCCCGGAGACGACGGAACGGGCCAGGATGACGCCCAGGAGCAGCCAGAGACGGGGCATCTCCTGGGAGAGGGTATGCCCTCCCAGGAATGCCCCGTCCACAATCTGGCTGAAGAGCGCCGCCTGAGCCACCGTCAGGAGCCCGGCGACCCAGAGCGAGCCACAGGTGAGGGCGAACAGACCCCCCTGTTGGCGCGCCAGCCCCAGCAGGCGTCGGTACATTGGCTCAGTAGATGACCTTCTTGCCCGTCACCCGGTCGCTGAAGACCTTGTACGTCCAGGCCAGGTAGGCCAGGACAATGGGGACAAAAACGAGGGCGACGATGGTCATCACCCGCAGGGTGTACGGGGAGGAGGAGGCGTTGTAGATGGTGAGACTGTAGGCGGGGTTCAGGGTGGAGATGAGGATGCGGGGGTAGAGGCCGGCGAAGACCATCACTGTAGCCAGGACGAAGGTCAGAGCGCCCATCGCAAAGGCCCAGCCGAAGCGGCCCTGCCGGAGGAAGTAGCCCACCAGGAGAAGCGCCACGGCGGCCAGGACCGCCGGGACCAGGCCGTTGACGCCGGGCTTGGTGAGGATGTCGGTGGCGAAGAAGGCCCAGACGACGAAGACGACGGTGAGAATGACGGCGGCAATCCAGGCCCGGAAGGCCACCGCTTTGGCCCGCTGCTCCACCTCGCCGGAGGCGCGCAGGGCCAGGAAGTTGGCGCCGTGCATCACAAAAAGGGCGACAAAGGTCAATCCCGCCCAGAGGGCAAAGGGATTGAGCAACGGGAGCAGGCCGCCCCAGTAGGTCATCCGGGCATCAATCGCCAGGCCGCGCATCAGGTTCCCCACCACCGCCCCCCACAGGAGGGCCGGGACCAGCGAGCCGATGAAGAGCAACCAGTCCCAGGTGTTACGCCAGCGGGGGGAGGGAGAGCGACTGCGGAACTCAAAACCGACCCCCCGCAGGATGAGGCCGACCAGCATCAGGATGAGGGCTACGTAGGCCCCGCTGAAGAGGGTCGCGTAGACCTGGGGGAAGGCCGCAAACATCGCCCCGCCAGCGGTAATCATCCAGACCTCGTTGCTATCCCAGACGGGGCCGATGGTGTTGAGGATGATCCGGCGCTCCTCATCCTTCTTCCCCAGGAAGGGCAGGAGCATCCCCACGCCGTAGTCAAACCCTTCCAGAACGAAGAAGCCCGCAAACAGGATGGTGATCAGGATAAACCAGAGCGTGTTCAGGTCCATGGCTGCCCTCCTCTAATAGGCTTCGGCCGCCTGCCCGACCGCTTCCTGAGCGCCGTGTTTCAGGGCCAGACGGAAGGCCAGGACGCTTAGAACGGCGTAGAGGCCGGTCAGGATGACCAGGGAGAAGATAATGTTTCCGGCAGAGACATTGGGAGAGATGGCGTCCTCTATGCGGAGCAGGCCGTAGACGATCCAGGGCCAGCGGCCCACTTCGGCCACGATCCACCCGGCGGTGCCAGCGAGGTAAGGGAGAATCGGCGCCCAGAGCAGGACTTTCAGGAGGCCAGGCCGGGATTCCGGCCGTTTCGCGGCGACGGCCAGGGCCGCCAGTCCGATCATCAGCAGGCCCGCCAGGACCATGATGCGGAAGGCGTAGAAATTCACGGCCACAGGCGGGATGTACTGCCCGGGCCCGTATTGGGCGACCGCCGCCTTCTCCAGGTCCTTGAGCCCTTCCACCCGCGCGGTGAAGTTGTTATACGAGAGGAAAGAAAGCAGGTAGGGGATGCGGATGGCCAGCGCGTTGGTCCGGGCCCGCTCGTTGGGGATGGCGAAGACCACGAAGGAGGCGGGCTGTTCCGTCTCCCAGAGGGCCTCCGCCGCCGCCATCTTCATCGGCTGCGCCTGGAGGACGAACTGGCCCTGGAAGTGGCCGATGATGCCGACCAGCAGGGAGCCGATGAGGGCAAAGCGCGCGCCCCAACGGAAGGCCACCCCGAACAGTTCCTTCTCCCGTCCCTTCAGCAGATACCACGCGGCGAAGGCCATCACGACGAAGCCGGCCAGGGCAAGCCCGCCGCTCAGGACATGGGTGAACTGGAAGGGGATGTTGGGGTTCGTGATGAGGGCGAAGAAGTCGGCCATCAGGGCACGGCCCCCCTGGAGAGTATAGCCCCTGGGATGCTGCATAAAGGAGTTGGCCGTCAGAATCCAGTAGGCGGAGATGTTGGTGCCCAGGGCCGCCAGCCAGGCCGTCGCCAGATGGGCCTTCTTGGAGAGCCGGTCCCACCCGAAATACCAGACGGCCAGGAAGGTGGATTCCAGGTAGAAGGCCAGGAGGGCCTCAATCGCCAGGGGAGCGCCAAAGATGTCGCCCATAAACCGGCTGTACTCCGACCAGTTGAGGCCAAAGTGAAACTCCTGGACGATGCCGGTCACTACCCCCATCGCGAAGTTGAGCAGGAGGAGAGGGCCGAAGAAGCGGGCAATCTGTTTGTATTTCTCGTTGCCGGTGCGGACATACCAGGTCTGTACCAGGGCGATGAAGAGGGAGAGGCCCAGGGTGAGGGGGACGAACAGCCAGTGGAAGATGGTCGTGAGAGCGAACTGCCAGCGGGCAAGCGGTACAGGATTCATTGTGCACCTCCTCTGGGATCAGGATGATTTCGGGGCTGAATAGCCCGTTCTGCCAATTGCTGGAAACTGACCCGGCCCAAATAATCCCGAAGGACGTCCCGCGCTTTGACCCATTCTTCGTGGACCGGACAATCAGAAACCAGGGGGCATTCCTGAGGTTCTACAGTACAGCGGTTCAACGCGACGGGCCCCTCCACCGCTTCCACGACCTCCAGCAGGCTGATCTCCGCCGGAGAGCGGGCGAGAGAAAAGCCGCCGCCCTTGCCCCGGTGCGTCTTCAGAAAGCCGGCGTTGGCCAGCAGGGAGAAGAGCCGCCGCGCCAGAGGGTACGGTACCAAGCGCGCCTGGGCGGCTTCCTGCACCGTGACGGTCGTCCCTGGAGGTTGCATAGCCAGATGGAGAAGAATTCGCGCCGCGTAATCGGTCTTCCGGTTGATGGTCAGCATCAGCCTATAATGATACCATTTTGGTATCATTATACCATGTTTCGGCATTTTGTCAAGGACCGAGGTGAGAAGTTAGACTTGACGTCTACTCAATTTGATGTAGCATAGAGTGCAAATGAAAGCAGAATCCTCCGTTGCCCGGCGAGAAAAACAGACCGTCGCCCTCAGTTCCGTCCTGGCGGCCGTATTCCTCACCGCGTTCAAACTGGTCATCGGCCTCATCACCAACAGTCTGGGCATCCTTTCCGAGGCCGCCCACTCCGGGCTGGACCTGGTGGCCGCGCTGATCACCTTCCTGGCCGTGCGGGTCTCCGACCGTCCGGCCGACCGGGAGCACCCCTTCGGCCACGGGAAGGTGGAGAACCTCTCCGCGCTGGTGGAGACCCTCCTGCTGCTGGCGACCTGCGCCTGGATCATCTCCGAGGCGGTGAGCCGCCTGTTCTTCAAAACGGTGGAGGTGGAAGCCAGCATCTGGGCCTTCATCGTGATGGGAGCGGCGATCGTCGTAGATATTTCCCGCTCCCGCGCCCTCTACCGGGCCGCCCGCCGGTACAACAGCCAGGCACTGGAAGCGGACGCCCTCCACTTCTCCACCGATGTCTGGAGCAGTTCGGTGGTCATCGTGGGGCTGGTGCTGGTGCGCCTGGCCGACCTGTTCCCGGCCCAGCGGGTCTGGCTCCTGCGGGCTGATGCGGTCGCCGCACTGGTGGTGGCTGGCATCGTCATCTGGATCAGCCTCCAACTGGGCCGCCGCACGGTGGACGCGCTGCTGGACCGGGCACCGGACGGGCTGGAGGAGCGGGTCCGCTCCGCTATCACCGGAGTGGAGCATGTCCAGGAGTGCGGCCCCATCCGCCTGCGCATGGCCGGACCCGTCACCTTTGTGGAGGCGACGGTACGCGTCGCGCCCGATATGCCCGCCGGAATGGCCCACGAGGTGGCGACCCGCGTGGAGGAGGCCGTCTCCCGACTCTGCTCCGATTGCGACGTGACCGTCCACGTGGAGCCCGTCCCTTCGCCGGACTCCGTCATCGGGCAGGTCCGGGCCGTCGCCGCCGAGGCCGGCCTCTCCGTCCACGACGTCCACATCCACCGGCTGGCGGACGGGTATCACGTGGACCTGGACCTGGAGGTCTGCGGGCATCTTTCGCTGGAGGAAGCCCATCACATCGCCACCCGGTTTGAGGACCGGTTGCGCGCGCAGGTAGATGGGCTGGCGGCGGTAGAGACGCATATTGAGGTCGCCCCCGTGCCCTCCGACGGGCCGGGGCAGGACGTGACCGACGTGTATCCCGAAATGGCGGAGCGCATCCGCCGGATGGCCGAAGAGCAGGAGGAAATCGTGGAGTGCAATCACGTCCGGCTGCGGCGGGTACAGGATGCCCTCTACGTCTCCCTCCACTGCATCTGTCCCGGAGGGCTTTCTGTGGAGGAGGCCCACCGCTGCTCGGCGCAACTGGAGGGGCGCCTCCGCCAGGCCTTCCCACAGGTGACCCATTTCCTGATCCATACGGAACCTATGTAGGGTAGGAGCAAGCCCCACCTCCGCTGTCGGCGCCGACGGAAGTCAGCCTCCCTGGGCCTCCGGCCGGAGGACGGCCTGCGCCGTCCCTTTGGAACGCGTCAACGCAGGTTGACGCCCGGCGCGAAGCGTAGGGGCAACCCTCGCGGTTGCCCCCAGGGGAGGCCGATTTCTCATCGGCGCCCGGAGCGACGAATCCAACCTGAAATAACGCCTATAGGGGGCCGAAGGGCCGGGGGAGAGGCGAGGAAGAGGAACCGATGCCCCATGCCGATAGACACAAGAGATAATGTGCCGGAGCCGACCGTAGAGGACATCCTGGCCGAGGTGGAGCGGCGCCGGGCCGCCCGTCGGGCCGAAGAAGACCGCAACCGTTCCCCCTGGGAACAGCAGACCGTTCACTGGGCCGAACGGATGGGCCGGTGGTTTGCCCGTCACTGGCTGGCCGTCCTGAACCTCTGGTGGTTTCTCTACGTCGGCGTCTCCCTTCTGGCCCCCGTCCTGATGAAAACGGGCGCGGAGGGGCCGGCCCGCCTCGTTTATCTGGCCTATCAGCCCCTCTGCCACCAACTCCCCTACCGCTCCCTGTACCTCTTCGGAGAGCGGCCGTTCTACTCAATGGACGAATTGCTCCGCCGAGGAGTGGCGCCGGAACTCCTGGTGCCTCACGGCTTCATCGGCAACGCGGTCCTGGGCTACAAGGTCGCCCTCTGCCAGCGGGATATTGCCATCTACGGGACCATCTTCCTGGCCGGGCTGGCCTTCGCCCTGACCCGCCGTCACTGGCGACCGCTGCCCCTGTGGGCCTACCTCCTCTTCGGCCTCGTGCCCATCGCGCTGGACGGCGGCCTTCAATTCGTCAGCCAGGTACTGGTGGCCCTTTTCCCGACGGCGGGCTTCGTCCCTATAGAGAGCATTCCCCTGCGACGATTCGTCACCGGCGCCCTCTTCGGCCTGGCAACGGTGTGGCTGGTGTATCCCTCCGTGGAGCGGGCGATAAAAGAAACAGGGCACTGAGAGGCGACACATAACGCCCATAGACGGGCGATTTTCCCCCACGAAAGGAGGACGATGAACCGATACGTCGCTGCCGTAGACCAGGGCACGACCAGCACCCGCTTTATGGTCTTTGACCACGCCGGTCAGGTGGTGAGCGTCCACCAACTGGAGCACGAACAAATCTACCCCCGGCCCGGCTGGGTGGAGCACAACCCGACCGAAATCTGGGAGCGCACCCAGCAGGTCATCCGGGCCGCGCTGGAGAAAAACGGCATAGACCCCAGGGACATCGCCGCCATCGGGGTCACCAACCAGCGGGAGACCACCATCGTCTGGGACCGGAAGACCGGCAAGCCCTACTATAACGCCATCGTCTGGCAGTGCACCCGGACAAAAGACATCTGCGATGCACTGGCCCGGGACGGCGGGCAGGACCGCTTCCGCTCCAAGACCGGTCTGCCGCTGGCCACCTACTTCTCCGGCCCCAAAATCCAGTGGATTCTGGATAACGTCCCCGGCGTCCGGGCGGCGGCGGAGCGGGGAGACGCCCTCTTCGGCACCATTGACACCTGGGAAATCTGGTGGCTGACCGGGGGCCCCGAAGGCGGCGTCCACGTGACCGACGTCACCAACGCCAGCCGCACGATGCTGATGAACCTGGAGACGCTGGACTGGGACCCGGAGATTCTGGACATTCTGGACATCCCGCGCCAGATGTTGCCGGAGATTCGCCCGTCCAGCGACCCCCGGATTTACGGCTACACGCCGAAGGACGGCCCGCTGGGCGCCTCCATCCCCGTCTGCGGCGACCTGGGCGACCAGCAGGGCGCGCTGGTGGGACAGACCTGTTTCAACCCCGGCGAGGCGAAAAACACCTACGGCACCGGCTGTTTTATGCTCCTCAACACCGGTACCACACCTGTCCCCAGCAAAAGCGGCCTGCTGACCACCCTCGGCTACCGGTTCGGCGATCAACCGGCCGTCTACGCCCTGGAGGGCTCCATCGCCATCACCGGCGCGCTGGTCCAGTGGCTGCGGGATAACCTCCGGTTCTTTGACTTCTCCAAACACGTGGAGGACTACGCCCGCTCCGTGCCCGATAGCGGCGGCATCTACTTCGTCCCGGCCTTCTCCGGCCTGTTCGCCCCCTACTGGCGCAGCGACGCCCGGGGGGTGATCGTCGGCCTGACCCGCTACATCACCAAAGCCCACATCTGTCGCGCCGCGCTGGAGGCCACCGCCTACCAGACCCGCGAGGTGCTGGACGCGATGGAGAAGGACTCCGGCGTCAAACTGACGGCCCTCAAGGTGGACGGCGGTATGGTCTACAACGAACTCCTGATGCAGTTCCAGGCCGACATCCTGGGCGTGCCAGTCATCCGCCCGGTGGTGGCCGAGACGACGTCGCTGGGCGCCGCGTATGCCGCCGGCCTCGCCGTCGGCTTCTGGTCCGGCCTGGATGACCTGCGCCGGAACTGGGCAGTGGACAAGACCTGGGAGCCGCAGATGGACGCCGAGACCCGCGAGCGGCTGTA
This sequence comes from uncultured Anaerolineae bacterium, assembly GCA_937942115.1. Taxonomy (GTDB): domain Bacteria; phylum Chloroflexota; class Anaerolineae; order B4-G1; family DUEL01; genus SpSt-77. The sequence continues at coordinate 18,411 of CALDFY010000223.1, forward strand.
CCGGGGCTGGCTGAAGGCCGTGGAGCGAACATTCGGCTGGGTAGAATGACCTGAAGTGCCTGGCACGTAAAGAGGGAGGAGAATGGACATCCAGTATCTGCCCGTAGAGGTCGTGGAATCTTTCATGCGCCGGGTCTTTGAGGGACTGGGGGTCCCGCCGGAGGATGCCCGTATCGTGACCGATGTCCTCATCGCCGCCGACCTGCGGGGGATTGAGTCCCACGGCGTCGGCCGCCTCAAGTACTACTACGACCGCATCCGCGCCGGCGTCCAGTCCACCCAGACCCGGATGGAAATCGTCCGGGAAACGGAGACGACGGCGGTGGTGGACGGCCATCACGGGATGGGGCATGTCATCGCCTACCGGTCTATGCGAATGGCGATGGAGAAAGCCCGCCGGTACGGCCTGGGTGCCGTGGCCGTGCGCAATTCCACCCACTTCGGCATCGCCGGGTACTACGCGCTGATGGCGGCAGCGGAGGGGATGATGGGCTTCGTGGTGACCAACGCCCGTCCGGCCATCGCGCCGACCTTCAGCACCGAGCCGATGCTGGGGACGAACCCCATCGCCTTTGCCGCGCCCAGCGACCTCCCCTACCCCTTCTGCTTTGACGCGGCGACGTCCATCACCCAGCGGGGCAAGATAGAAGTCGCCGCCCGCGCCGAGAAGCCCGTCCCAGAGGGGTTGCTGATAGACCCCGAGGGCCGCCCCATCACCGACCCGGTCCGTATCCTGCAGGACCTGGACCGGGGGACGGCGGCCTTTCTGCCGCTGGGCGGGGCGGGGGAGGAACTGGGGGGCCACAAGGGCTACGGCCTGGCGACAATGGTGGAGATTCTCTCCGCCGCGCTCTGTGGCGGTGCGTTCCTGAAGGACCTGCTGGGATACGCCCCCGACGGCTCCCGTCGCCCCTACATGCTGGGCCACTTCTTCCTGGCGATAGATATTGAGCACTTCGTCCCGCTGGAGGTGGCCCGACGCATCGTGGGGCAAATCATGCGTGACCTGCAGAATGCCCGCAAGGAGCCGGGCCGGGAGCGCATCTACGTCGCCGGGGAGAAGGAGTACGAGGCCGAGCAGCGGATTCGCGCCCAGGGCATCCCGGTCAACCCGAACCTCCGCCGAGAACTCCAGACGATGCGGGACGAACTGGGCATCAGCGGCTATGAGGCGTATTTCTAATTTCTAAAGGGAGGCTCATCAATGGCTGGAGTCAACTGGCAAGAAGTCGCCACTCTGCTGAATCTACCGTACTACCCTCATTATCGCGGCCCCTTCGGCCAGAAAGGGTTCATCACTGGTGACCTGGAAGGGCAATTGGTCTCCGTCGGCCCGGCCACCGTGCAGAGGAGCGCTGCCGTAGGGATTCTCGTCCATTCCCCACCCATTACCAATGCGGCCGAATTGCGCGCCGCGCTGGAGACCGACCTGGAGGTCTGTCAGGCCTTGCTGGGAAAGGAGGCACGGAAGGCAAAGATGGGCTCTATGCTCAGCATTGGACGAGAGGGCGTTGCTCTTGTATGGCCTATCGGGTTGCGCCCGCCGTCGGCGGAGAAAATCGCTACGCTGGCCCGAGCGGTCGCTGCGGCAGTGACCCGAACAGTGGGAGAACTGGGCCAGAGTTGCCAACGCTGCGGCCGGTCCGATGCCCCCATTATGCTGGTGAACAATACCCCGCTCCATCTTTGCAACGGATGCGCCGAGACTCTGCGGTTCGCCGGAAGCGAGGCCGCGCGGGCGTATGCCCAGAAGTCCCCCAATCTGCTCCTGGGTCTGGCGTTCGGGATCGGTGCAGGAATAGTGGGAGCCGTGGCCTGGGCATTAGTGGCCCTCCTGACCGAGCGGATATTTATGATTCTTGCCGTTGCCCTCGGCCTCTTCGTCGGCTGGGCTATCCACCGGGGAATGGGAAAATTTACCTGGGTCGGTCAGGTCGCCGCTGTCCTTATTACCCTGGGCAGTGTCCTGGCTGGTGAGCTGCTGTATATTGCTCTGCTCCTGGTCCAAGATGGCATTGATTTCTTCCGCGCCCTTCTGGCCGTTCTGCTGAACCTGGGCATCATCTTTAGGGAATCGGACACCTGGGTTTCCCTGTTCTTCGGGCTGATTGGGGCCCTCTACATCCTTTACCGGTACCGGCCGCCGCGCGTGGGGATCACCGTGGAGCCGCTGGAATCCGCACCGCCCGCGCCGTAGCTCACAGTAACCTGCTCCCTGCGACCTGCTCCTTGCGACCTGCTCCGTGCGACTTGCGACCTGTGAGTTGTGCTATGTTAACTAACCAACGCCCTAAAGTATCCATCGCTCATCTTCCCACCCCGCTGGAGATGCTCCCCCGGCTGACAGCCCTGCTGCGGGGCCCCCAACTGTGGGTGAAGCGGGACGACCAGACCGGGCTGGCGACCGGCGGGAACAAGGCCCGGAAACTGGAGTTTCTGGTGGCCGAGGCGCTGGCCCAGGG
>CALDFY010000224.1 GCA_937942115.1 uncultured Anaerolineae bacterium
CAACCTGCGTTGACGCCCTTCTCAGGAGGTCGGCGAAGGCCGACCTTCTTGCGAACGAAGTGAAGGGACCCGGCCGAAGGCCCAAAGAGGCTGGCTTCAGTCAGCGCCCGAGGCGGCGACCCAACTGGCGCAGCCCCTTAAGTTAACGCATATGGGTGAGGCCAGCACGCCGAAAAAGTTGGGGCCATTGGGCTTTTAGCCCCTGGCGTAGGTGGTTACACTGCTCAGGAGTAACTCAATCCATTTCCAAGCGAGCCGGCTATGGAACCCAGACCACGCATCGGTGTCTACATTTGCCACTGTGGGACCAACATCGCTGCGACGGTGGACGTGGAGGCGGTGACGGAGTTCGCCGCCACGTTGCCCGGCGTCGCGGTCGCCCGCAACTACACATATATGTGCTCGGAACCCGGCCAGGCCCTCATCAAGGAGGACGCCCGAAGGCTGGGGCTGAACCGGGTGGTGGTGGCGTCCTGCTCCCCCCGCATGCACGAGCCGACTTTCCGCGCTGCCTCTCAGGAGGGTGGGGTCAACCCGTACCGGTTTGAGATGGCCAACATCCGGGAGCAGTGCTCCTGGGTTCACCACGACCGCCACGAGGCCACGGAGAAGGCCAAAGCCCTGGTCTATGCAGCGGTGATGAAGGCGGCCCGCCTGGAGCCACTGGAGGAACGGGAGGCACCGGTCACGCCGGGGGCGCTGGTGATTGGCGGCGGGGTGGCGGGAATGGTCGCCGCACTGGACATCGCCGACGCCGGGTTCCCAGTGCATCTGGTGGAGCAGAGTGACCACCTGGGTGGGCGCGTCGCCGAACTGTACCGCACCTTCCCGGACTTAGAACCCGTTGCCGAATGGCTCCCTGCGCTGGTGGACCGGGTGCAACGTCACCCGAACATCACCGTCTACCTGAACGCGCGCGTCACCCATATCGCTGGCTTCGTGGGCAATTTTGAGGCTACGGTGGAACCTCACCCCTCCCCCGCCGCCAGCGGCGGCACCCCCTCCCCTCTCCTGACCAAAGGTCAGGAGAGGGGAGGGGGTAGCGGCGCAGCCGCTGGGGGAAGGGTGAGGGTCGGAGCAGTCGTCATCGCCACCGGCTACAACGTCTTTGACCCGCGCCTCAAGCCGGAATTCGGCTACGGTGTCTACCCGCAGGTGGTGACCACGCTGGAACTGGAAAGGCGGCTGGCTTCGGGCGACCTGGCGGTGGACGGTAAGACGCCGAAGGACGTGGTTTTCATCAAGTGCGTCGGCTCGCGGGATCAGCAATTGGGCCGCCCCTACTGCTCCCGGGTCTGCTGCATGATCACCGCCAAGCAGGCGCAACTGGTCCGCCAGGCCCTGCCGGATGCACGGGTGACGGTCTTCTATATGGACGTGCGGACGTTCGGGAAGCGGGGCGAGGAGTTCTACGACGAGGCCCGTCGGGCGGGGGTGCGCTACCGCCGGGGCAACGTCTCGGAGATTTACCGCCGGGGCGACCGGGTGGTCGTGCGGGTGGAGGATACCCTGCTGGGCCGGACCCTGGAGCACGAGGCGGACCTGGTGGTGCTGGCGGTGGGGATGGAGCCCCGCCCGGAGGCCGCCGACATCGCCGCGCTGCTGAAACTCCCTCGCTCCGCCGATGGCTTCTTCCTGGAGGCGCATCCCAAACTCCGGCCGGTGGATACGGCGGTGGACGGGGTCTTCCTGGCAGGCTGCTGCCAGGCGCCCAAGGACATCCCGGACACCGTTGCCCAGGCAAAGGCGGCGGCGGCCTCGGCGCTCATCCCGCTGATGCGGGGCGTCGTCCCGATGGAGGCAGCGACCGCCGTTGTGGACCCCGAACTCTGCGCCGGATGCGGGATGTGCGTGGAGGTCTGTCCCTTCGGCGCGCCGGCGCTGGACCCCTTCTGGGGCGTCTCGCGGGTGAACGCGGTCCTCTGCAAGGGTTGCGGCGCCTGCGCCGTCACCTGCCCGTCCAAAGCGATCCGTCTCCAGCACTTCACCCCCGACCAGATTCTGGCCCAGGTGGAGGCATTGGTGGGGTGGTAGGAGGGGATGTGCCAGAGCCGCCAACGATGCGGTTCATCCGGGAACACGTCCGTTCTGGACGTTACCGTCTGACCCGACATGCGACAATCGCTCGCCTGGAGCGAGGGATCTCTATTGCCGAACTGGAACGGGCTTTGCTGAACGGACAAATCATTGAGCGATACCCGGATAGTCGGCCGTACCCTTCGTGTTTGGTGCTGGGCTGGCTGTCCACTGGAGACCCGCTGCACGTTGTGTGTTCCAGAGGAGAAGTTGAACCGGCTCTGCGCATTGTTACCGTTTATGAACCCGATGATGCCTTGTGGGAAAGCGATTATCAGAGGAGGAAGGTGCGGAAATGAAGGATAAAGTTGATCGGTGCGATCTTTGCGGAGGCGAACTGGAGCCCGGTCAGACCACGCTGGAAATCTGGTACCGGGGCGAACTGGTTGTCGTAAGGGATGTTCCTGCCGATGTGTGTCGGCAATGCGGAGAGGCGTATCTTTCGGCGGCTGTTTCCGAAAAGTTGGACCGTTTTCTGGCCCAGCGGCATCGGTATCGGCCCGAGCAGTTTTTGGCCGTCCCGCAGTATTCGGCCGTGCAGTTGGAGACGGCCTAAACTTTCACCCCCGACCAGATTCTGGCCCAGGTGGAGGCATTGGTGGGGTGGTGATTTCAACCGAGCGCGTAGCGCAAGATTTATCTTGCGCTACATGCGCTATGCAAGCCCAGCATGATGAGATAGCCCAGGCTCTCGCACTGGTGCTGGCTATAGAAGTTTAGGCGCAATCTCATACCCGAGGTGGAAGGATGTCCGACAACGGCTTTGAACCCAAAATCGTCGCTTTCCTCTGCAACTGGTGTACCTACACGGGCGCAGACCTGGCGGGGACGTCCCGCATCCAGTACCCGCCCAACGTCCGCATCATCCGGCTGATGTGCTCCGGGTCGGTGGACCCCACCTACGTCCTGAAGGCGTTACTGGACGGCGCCGACGGGGTGCTCATCGGCGGCTGTCACCCCGGCGACTGCCACTACCAATCCGGCAACTACAAGGCCCGGCGGCGCATCATCGCCCTGAAGGAAATCCTCAAGCAGTCCGGACTGGAGGAAGACCGGGTCTGGCTGCGCTGGATTTCCGCCTCGGAGGGCCAGCGCTTCGCCGATACGGTCACCCAGATGACCCAGTACCTGAAGGAGAAGGGGCCCAACCCGATGAAGCGGGAGTGGGCGGTGTAGCAGGGGGCAGGGACAGGGATCCCTGCGATACGCGATATGCGATACGCCATACGCGATGAGCGATTTGCGGCGGATTCGGGAGGGGTGGGAAGAACTGGAGGCGGAGCGGGTGCGGCTGCTGCGCCGGATGACGGTGCAGGAGAGCCTGCAACAGTACCTGGCCCTCCAGCGGGCCCTGGAGCCCCAGTTCCAGGCGACGGAGGCCCTCTTCCGCCCCCAGCGGATGGCCTATCTGGCGGAACTTCAGCAGCGACTGGCCCGGCTGGACCGGTGGCTGAAGGAGCGGCGTGGAGAACCTGATTGAGTCTCTCTGGGCCCTGCAGGAGCGCCTCCGGCGCGAAGGCATTCTTTCAGTAGCGGTGGGCGGGATTGCTCTGAGCGTCTGGGGCGAGCCCCGCGCGACCCGCGACGTGGATGTGCGGGTTCTGTTGGGCCGCGAGGATGCACTCCGGCTGCTCCACGTGCTGACCGATGAGTATGTGTTTCTGGCTGATGACCCGTCGGAGACGCTGAGAAAACGGGGTTTCCTGTTTGTTCAAGATCAGGCCGGAGTGCGGCTGGACCTCTTACTGGCGGATACAGCGTTTGACCAGGAGGCCGTTCGCCGGGCCCGGCCGGTAGAAATCGGGCCCGGAAAGGTCATCTATATCTGCTCCCCTGAGGATTTGCTGATTTACAAGTTGATTTCCACCCGTCCCCGAGACCACGAGGACGCGGCCGGTATCGTTCACCGGCAGGGGGATGCTCTGGACGATGAATACATAGAGCACTGGCTGCGGCAGTTTGAACAGGCTCTGGATGACTCTACCCTTTTAGAGGAATATCGCCGTCTGCGCAGAGAATCTCCCATCAGCAAGGAGACGCGATGAGAGCACGAATTCCCGTTGAAGACCAGGATGTGTTGGCGGCCCTGAGGGGCTTCCTCAAGCAATTGCTGGAGACGGAGGCGGTGGAGGCCGTTCTGGTGCCGATGGAGACGCCGTCGGGCGCGGTGGCTCCGGCGCTGGTAGCGGACCCGGCACTCCTGGACGCGGCGGACCCGCTGGCGCCGGTGCTGGGGCTCAACGCGGCGCGCGTCGTCGGGCCGGTGACGGTCCGGAAGCCGCGCGGGCGCGTCGCTGCCGTTCTGCGCCCCTGCGAGTACCGCGCGCTGGTGGAACTGGTCAAACTCCAGCAGGCCAGCCTGGAGGACCTGGTGACGGTGGTGGTGGATTGCCCCGGTACCTACACCGTCCCCGACTACCAGAAGATGCTGGCCGACGGCGGTGTGGACCGGGCGGCGCTGCTGGCCGGGATGCGGACGGGTGACCTGTCCCCCCAGTCCGGCTACGCGTTCCGGGACGCCTGCCAGATGTGCGAGAACTTCGCGGCCGTGGCCGGCGATGTGCGCGTAGAACTCCTCGGCGCCGACCTGACGGCGGGCATCCCCATCGTCCTCTCCGACGAACTGGCCGGGCGGCTGGGCCTGGAGACCGTCTCGGAGGACGGTCGGCGGGCGGAGGTGGTGGATCAGGTCACCCGGAGCCGTGTCCAGGCCCGGGACGCGGTCTTCGCCGAGATTCGCGGCCGGCTGGAGAAGGAGGGCGTGGAGGGCGTCTTCGCTGCCTGCGTCCGCTGCCACAACTGCATGACGGCCTGCCCCATCTGCTACTGCAAGACCTGTCTCTTCAAGAGCCCAGTCATGGAGCACGAGCCCATTCAGTATATGCAGTGGGCACGGCGCAAAGGGGCGTATCGGCTCCCGGCAGACACGATGCTCTTCCACCTGACCCGGCTCAATCACATGGTGCTCTCCTGCATCGGCTGCGGCCTCTGCACCGATGCCTGCCCCGCCGACTTGCCGGTAGGCCGGGTCTTCCGGGCCGTCGGCCAGCAACTCCAGGCCGTCTTTGATTACGTCCCCGGCCGCAGCGTGGAGGAGCCCCTGCCGCTGATTACCTTCCGCGAGGACGAGTGGACGCAGGTGGGAGAGGAGCGATAATCACGTTTCACGTTTCACTGATCCTGTGAAGCGTGAAGCGTGAAACGTGAAGCGTGAAGCGTGAAACGTGAGGAGGTCCGTATGGCCGAAGAGCAGGAGAATCTGATCCCTGTTTTCATCATGGGCAAGCAGTATATGGTCCCCGCCGGGCTGACCATTATGAAGGCGATGGAGTACGCAGGGTACAGACTGGTGCGCGGCGTGGGCTGTCGCGGCGGTTTCTGCGGGGCCTGCGCCACGGCCTACCGCATCCAGGGCGACCCCAAACTCTACTTCGGCCTGGCCTGCCAGACGGTGGTGCAACCGAATATGTACCTGGCCCAGTTGCCCTTCTTCCCGGCCCGCCGGGCGACCTACGACATCACGAAACTGGAGCCGACGCCGACCACCCTCTTCAGCCTGTATCCCGAACTCCTGCGCTGTCTGGGGTGCGGGACGTGCACTAAGGCCTGCCCGCAGCAGATAGATGTCCGGGCCTATATGGCCGCCGGGATGCGGGGCGACATCGCCCGGATGGCCGACCTCTCTTTTGACTGCATCATGTGCGGCCTTTGTGCGGCCCGCTGCCCGGCGGAGGAGGCCCAGTACAACATCGCCATTCTGGCCCGCCGCCTCTATGGCCGCTACCTGGCCCCGCGCTCTAAGCACCTGGAGGAGCGGCTCAACGAGATTCGGGAGGGCAAGTTTGACGCCGAAATCCAGGCCCTGAAGAATATGGGCACTGACGAACTGAAAGCCCGCTACAAGGCGCGGGATATAGAGCCGGGAGATTAGGAGGTACGATGAGCGGTTACCCGCCGGAAATGCAGGAGTCCATCCGATTGGTGGAGGCGACCCGGCCCCGCCGTCTGAAGGAGACCTTCCCGACGATGACGCTGGAGGAGCGGGAGGCGATCCTCAAAGCCTACCACCCCGACTACAAAGAAGAGACCTTCCGCGCCATCCGCGTCGGCGTCAGCAAGGGGCAGAAGATGCCGCTGGAACTGGCGAACATCGTGGAGGGCCGCCCCCACATCGGCCCCGACTTTGACCTTTCCAGTCCGATTGCCGAGACCGACGTCCTGGTCATCGGCGGGGGCGGCGCCGGCGCGTCGGCGGCGCTCCTGGCTCGGGAGAACGGCGCGAAGGTCATCCTGGTGACCAAACTCCGCTTCGGCGACGCCAACACGATGATGGCCCAGGGCGGCATCCAGGCTGCTGACCGTCCCAACGACAGTCCGGCCATCCACTACCTGGATGTCATCGGCGGCGGCCACTTCACCAACGTCCCCGAACTGGTGGAGGCACTGGTGACGGACGCGCCCTTTGTCATCAAGTGGCTGGAAGAGCTGGGGATGATGTTTGATAAAGAGCCGGACGGGACAATGATAGAGGCCCACGGCGGCGGCACCAGCCGCCGACGGATGCACTCCGCCCGCGACTACACCGGCGCGGAGATTATGCGCATCCTGCGGGATGAAGTCCGCAACCGGGAGCCGGACATCACCGTCATAGAGTTCTCTCCGGCGATAGAACTGGTGCTGGACGACCAGGGGCAAATCGCCGGCGCGGTGGTGATGAACCTGGAGACGGGCGCGAAGGGCTACATCCAGGCCAAAGCCGTCGTCCTGGCGACGGGTGGCGGTGGGCGGCTTCACTACCAGGGCTTCCCCACCACCAACCACTACGGTGCCACCGCCGACGGCGTCGTCCTGGCCTATCGGGCCGGCGCACCGCTGGGCTATCTGGAGTCTATGCAGTACCACCCCACCGGCGCAGCCTTCCCGGAGCAGATTCTGGGCCTGCTGGTGACCGAGAAGGTGCGCGGGCTGGGCGCGCAGGTCGTCAACAAGTATGGTGAGCAGTTCGTCTACCCCCTGGAGCCGCGCGATGTGGAGGCGGCGGCCTTCATCCGGGAGTGCGCGCGGGGCAACGGCATTGTCACCCCGACCGGGCAGCCTGGAGTCTGGCTGGATTCGCCGATGATAGACATCATCCACGGCCCTGGCACCATCCAGCGGGCGCTCCCGGCGATGGTGCGCCAGTTCGGCCGCTTCGGGATTGACATCACGAAGGAGCCCATCCTGGTCTACCCGACCCTCCACTATCAGAACGGGGGGGTGCGGCTACAGGCCGACGGCTCCACCGAGATTCCCGGCCTCTATATCGCCGGAGAGGTCAGCGCAGGCGTTCACGGCCACAACCGGCTCATGGGCAACTCCCTGCTGGAAATCCTGGTCTTTGGCCGACGGTCGGGCCGCAGTGCCGCGCTCTGGGCCCACCAGGTGAGGCTCGGCAGGCCCACCCTGGCCCATCTGGAGAAGTGGAACCGCGAACTGGAGGAAGCGGGAGTGGATACGGGGGTGGTCTCCCCCATTCTGCTGCCGGATTATACGAGGAGATAGGATACAAGGATACAAGGCAAAAGGCGTAGAGGGGTGGGTGCGGTGAAGCGACAGGCGAAGGGCGGCGAGGCAGCGACGGGCGGCTTTGAGGACTTAAAGGTCTGGCAACTGGCGCGGCGCTTGATGATAGAGTGTCATAGACTCGCGAATATGTTGCCGCCCCAAGAGCGGTATGACCTGGCCTCTCAGATCCGTCGTTCGTCCAAAAGTGTTATGGCGAACATCGCCGAGGGTTACGGCCGCTACCATTACCTGGACAGCCTGCGCTTCTACTACAATGCCAGAGGCTCGCTGACCGAGACAATCAATCACATTATCACGGCTCACGACTTGGCGTATATTGATGATGGGTATTTCTGCGAAGTGTACGCTTTGGGCCGCGAAACGGAACGCGCCCTGAACGGCTACATCAACTACATCTGGAAACTGAAAACTGGTAGTGAGGTCTTTGGTACCCGATATATCCCTGCTTCCGAAGAGCCACCTCTCTCGCCAGACGAGTAATCTCTGTCCCATCCTTTCGTATCCTTGCCTACTTGTATCCTTGTCTACTTGTATCCTTGCCTACTTTTTTGATGAGGACGAACATGGCAATTCCACATCATCCTGCATCATCCGTCTTAGTGGTCGGCGGTGGCGTCGGCGGGATGCGCGCCGCCGTGGACCTGGCCGAGGCCGGCCTGAAAGTGTATCTGGTGGAAAGTCTCCCCTGGCTGGGCGGGCGGGTGGCCCAACTGGGCTACATGTTCCCCACCCACGACTGCGTCCTCTGCCGGGGAACGTCCGACCACGGCTACGGCTGCACCCGGCCGTCCATCTCCCCGGCGTTCCTGGATTTCAACCGTCACCCGAACATTGAAATTCTCACCAACACCGACCTGATCCGGGTGGAGGGGCGGGCGGGCGATTTTACCGTCACCGTGCGGCACCGGCCCACCTACGTAGACCCGGAGAAGTGCATCAACTGCGGCCTCTGTGCCGCCGTCTGTCCGGTAGACCTTCCCAGTCCTTTTGAGGAAGAACTGGTCACCCGCAAGGCCATCTACAAAATGGCCCCCCGCGCCCTGCCCGATGCCTACGTGGTGGATAAAGTCCCCCACTGCGAGACCTGCCGGCGGTGCGTCAGCATCTGCCCGACGGGCGCGGTGAACCTGGACGAGGAGCCCTCCGAGCGGGACCTGAACGTCGGCGCCATCATCCTCTCTATGGGCTACGCCCTCTCCGACCCCGACGAGTACGGCGAACTGGGCTACGGGCGCTTCCCCAACGTCATCCACTCCATGCAGTACGAACGGTTGGCCAGCCGGTCCGGCCCCACCGAGGGCATCGTCCTGCGTCCATCCGACGGCCAGGTCCCCCGGCGCATCGCCTGGCTTCAGTGCGTTGGCTCGCGGGACCAGAAGTACCCCTACTGCTCGTCCATCTGCTGTATGTACGCCACCAAAGAGGCGATGATCGCCAAAGAGCGCATCCCTGGCGTCCACTGCCAGATTTTCATCATGGACGAGCGGGCCTTCAACAAGGAGTTCAACGCCTACTACGAACGGGCCCAGAAGGAGTATCAGATAGAGTACACCCGCTGCCGCATTTCGGCGGTCAAGGAAGACCCCCAGACCCACGACCTGATTCTCCGCTATCCGGACGAGGAGGGCCGGATGCGGGAGGACCGGTTTGACTTGGTGGTTCTCTCTCTGGGCTCCCGTCCGCCGGACGGCGCCCGCGACCTGGCGCGCGTGCTGGGCATTGACCTGAACCCCTACGGCTTCTGCGAGACGGATAAGTTCAACCCGCTGGAGACCAGCCGCCCCGGTATCTACGTCTGTGGGACCTTCCAGTCGCCCAAAGAGATTGCGGAGACCATCATAGACGCGGCCGGCGCGGCCGGCGACGCGATGCGGCTCCTGCGGGAGCACTTGGGCGAACACCCGTCCAGCCGGGAGTACCCCTTCCTCTGGAAGCCGGACGGACTGGTGCCGGAGCGGGACGTGCGCGGCGAGCCCCCGCGTATCGGCGTCTTTCTTTGCCGTTGCACGCCCACTCTGGACGGCGTCGTGGATGTGGAGGACGTGGCGGCCTGGGCCCGCACCCAGCCGGATGTGGCTCATGTCCAGTTGGTGGACTACGGCTGTTTTGACGCCGGGCAGGACGCCATCCGGCGGGCTATCCGGGAGCATCATCTGAACCGGGTGGTCGTCGGCGCGTGCAGCCACCGCACCCACGAACCGCTTTTCCAGAAGGTCACCCGGGAGGCCGGCCTGAACCCGTATCTCATGGAAATGGTCAACCTGCGGGAGCACTGCGCGTGGGTCCACGTGGACGACCCGGCGGGCGCGACGCGGAAGGCAAAGGAGATGATACGGATGGCGCTGGCGCGCGTGCGGCTGGCGGAGCCGGTCCACAAAGAGGCCGTCGTGCCGGAGCCCCGCGCGCTGGTGATCGGCGGTGGCGTCTCCGGGATGACGGCGGCCCTCACCATCGCCGACGCCGGCTACGAGGTGGTCCTGGTGGAGCGGGAGCCGGAACTGGGCGGCAATCTCCGTCACGTCTACTATGTGGCGGAGGGGGAGGACCCCCAGCGGCTCCTGCGAGACCTGGTCAACTGGGTGGTGGGCCACGAGCGCATTCGCGTCTTCACCCGCACCGAGGTCGTCTCCCACACCGGCCGCGTGGGCGACTTCCGGGCCCTCCTGCGCACCACCACCCGCACCGGCGAGACGGTGGAGACGGAAATTCGCCACGGTGTGACGGTTGTCGCCACCGGCGGGCAGGAGTGGCAGGGGTCAGTCTATATGTACGGGCGGGACCCGCGCATCGTCACTTCTATGCAACTGGAGGAGTTGATCGTCCACCGACCGGAGCGCATTGCCGACCTGAATCAGGTCGTCTTCATCCAGTGCGTCTGGCCCGAAGGTGAGGTGGGTTACTGCAGCCGGATCTGCTGCACCAACACGATGAAGAACGCCATCCGCATCAAGATGCTCAACCCGGATTGTCAGGTGATTGTCCTCTACCGGGACATCGTCACCTACGGCTTCCGGGAGGCGGTCTACACCGAGGCGCGGCGGCGCGGCGTCATCTTTATGCGCTATGACGAGGGGCATATGCCTTCCATCCGCTCCGTGGGCCCGCAACTGGAACTGGTGGCCTGGGACCCGTCGCTCCGGCGGGAGGTACCGCTCTATCCGGACCTGGTCGCGCTGAGTATGGCCGTTTTGCCCTCGGAGGGGACGGAGCGGCTGGCCCGCATCCTGGACGTGCCGCTTTCGCGGGAGGGCTTCTTCATGGAGGCCCATCTGAAGATGCGGCCGATGGACTTCACCGCCGAAGGGATTTTCGTCTGTGGGATGGCCCACTATCCCAAATTCATTGAGGAATGCATCGCCAACGCCGAGGCGACGGCGGGCCGGGCACTGACTGTCCTGACGAAGGATAAAGTCTACATCGGCGGCGTGGTCGCCCGGGTGGACCCGTCCAAATGCGTGGGTTGCCTGACCTGCGTCCGGGCCTGTCCCTTCGGCGTCCCGAAAGTCCGCTATACAGACGTCGGCGTGGGTGGCATTCGGGGCGCGGCGTACATTGAGCCGGCGCTCTGCCAGGGCTGTGGCACCTGCACGGCGGAGTGCCCGGCGAAGGCCATCCAGTTGCTGGCGTATAAGGATGAGCAGGTGCTGGCGCA
>CALDFY010000225.1 GCA_937942115.1 uncultured Anaerolineae bacterium
TTGGTCGTCGTCACCTCCGGGGTAGCGGTGGCGGCCTCGGCGGTGTTGGTGATGACCGCTGTCCCCGGCGTCTCCGTGACCCGCGCGGTGACGGTGATGAGGGCGGAGGTCGCGGCGGGGGGCAGGTCGCCCACCTCCCACACCAGCGTGGCGGGGTCGGGCTGGGTGAAGGGGTAGGGGGAGGTCTGGGTCACGAAGGTCAACTCTGCCGGAAGCGTGTCAGTGATGCGGACGGCGGTGGCGGTGAGGTTGCCGGAGTTGCGCAGGGCAATGGTGTACGTGACCAGGGCCCCGGGGTCGGCCATTGCGGATCCGGCTTTGCTCAGGGTCAGGTCGGCCAGCGGAGACGCGGCGGAGTTCCGGCACTTCGGCGTCCCGTTGATGGGATTGCCGTTGGCGTCCCGGCCGTTGCGGATGACGCCGTTGTTGGAGGCCCAGTTGGCGTCGGTATCGGGGGCGGTGGGGTCTATGCGCTCCATTGTGGTGTAGGTGATGGGGCCAGAGGAAGCAGTGCCAGCAGGCCAGGGGCCGCCGTTGCCGTTGGCGGTGTCTATAACCTGGCCCAAGGGAGTAGTGAGGGTGAGGATTTCGCCGGAGTTGCTCAGGCCATTCCCAAAGCTGCCCACCCAATCGGCGGGAACGTCGGAAATGGCCTGGTCGGTGCCTCGTTCGATGAGGTAGTAGCCGAAAGCCGGGATGGTCCCGCTGAGCGTGATGCTGGGTCCGCCGTCGGAGGAGAAGAGCCGCCAGCCGTCCAGGGAGATGGGCTGGTCGGTGGTGTTATAGAGTTCAATCCATTCGTGGGCGGAGTTGGCGGCGGTGCCGCCCCAGGCCACCTCGTTGATGACGACGTCCCCCGGGGCGGGGGATTGGGCGGGGTGAGCAGTCGCCCTGGCGTCAACGCCGGGGCTCAGGGGCAGAGGGCGCTGAACGCGCCCCTCATCGGCCCGGCCGGGGGCGGGGCCGAGGGCCAGGAAGACCAGGGCCAGGAGGCCCAGGCTCAGGCAGAGAGTGAGGGGGATGCGGCGGAACGGCGGCATTTCTCCCTCCTGCTGGAGATGGGATGCGGATGGACGCGGAGAACGCGGATTTATGCTTTTACCAAGAGTGTGGTATAATCCCGAAGAGTGTATCGGGAACGGCACGGTAGCGCAAGATGTTGCAACGGGAAAAAAATTATTTGGGCAGTCCACCGCGACTTTCCCTCACCCCCCTTGCCCCCCTCTCCCCATTGCTCCGCTCTGGGGAAAGGGGGGTTTTTTGGGCGGGCGGCTTCGCCGCCCGCCCAAAAATCCCCCTCCTTTTTCCCCTCCCCTCTCCCGAACAAAGTTCGGGAGAGGGGAGGGGTCGGGGGAGGGGTGAGGCCTCTGCTGCCGAAAGGAGAGCGGGAGAGGGGAGGGGTAAGGGGTGGGGTGAAGGCCGGAATGGGCATCTGGGCATCCCCCGCTCCCCGAAAAAACCTACACTTGTCAGGGAGGGCCGGGGGAGGGGTGAGGCCCTATCCCAGCCGCGCCCGCCAGGAGAGGAGGCGGATCGCCCGCCCGGCCCGGCGGGCCGCCGGGTCGTCCGCCGGGCCCTGCCCGTAGACGGCGGCCTGGTAGCCGCTCAGCAATTGCTCCACCCACGGCGCCGCCTGGGGAAGCCGCGCCCGCAGGCGGGCACACCGCTCGGCGGGGGTCTCCGCCGGAGAGGGCGGGATGCCCAGCCGGGCCAGCGCGCGGTTGACCTCCAGGTAGGCCTGGACCACCGGCGGGAGGGTCGCGATGGCGGCCCACCGCCGCACGGCTGGCGGCGGCTCCACCCCTATCCGCTCCATCCCCCGCTCCAGCAGGACCGGCAGGGGAGCCTGAAGACTTCGGCGGCTCCGCCAGAGGCCGTAAACCAGAAGCGCCGCGCCGCCGGCCATCAGTGCCCAGCGCAGAACGGGACCGAAAGCGGCCGTCGGCGCCGTCTCCAGGCCCTTTTCCCCTCCCATCTCTTCCGGTGGAGTCTCTACGTCCTCCTCCCGCTCCCCATTGCGCAATCCCCCCAGCCCGGACCGGCGCTCCCGCTCCTCCTCTTCCCGGCCCTCCTCCCCGGACGGCCGCAGAATCGGCGGCTGGGAGGCCGTCGGCTCAAACTCCACCCAGCCGAAGCCGGGGAAGTAGACCTCGGGCCAGGCGTGGGCGTCCTTATCCCGAACCAGGTACCGGCCCCCCTCCCACTTGCCGGAGGCGAACCCGACGGCGAGGCGGGCCGGGATGCCCAGGGAGCGCAGGAGGACCACCTCGGCGGAGGCGTAGTAGTTACAGAACCCCCGGCGCAGGTCAAAGAGAAACCAGTCCAGCGGCTCCCGACCGCGCGGGGTCGGCGGCACCGTCTGGCTATACCGGATGTGGGCGCGCAGGTATTCGGTGACGGCGACCGCGATGTCGTAGGGGTTCTCCTTTCCGGCGGCAATCTGGAGGGCCAGGTCGCGGGTGCGCGGGGTGACGGTGTCGGGAAGTTGCAGGTAGCGGTCGGTCACCCACCGGGGATAATCCGTTCCGGCGGCGCGCAGTTGGGCGACGGTCGCCGCGCTGAAGGCCGAACGGGCGTGGTAGGTCGCCCCGGCGGAAAGCCACGGCGCGGCCTTCAGGGCCGCCAGGTCCAGCACCCCCTCGGGGGATTCCGCCAGGTCGGCCTGGACGGGCACGTCCACCCACACCGGCTGAGGGGCCAGGTAGAGGACCGAAATGGGGAACGGGGTGGTGTAGGTCAGGACGGCCGTCCAGCGCCCCTCCCACTCCGGCGGGCGACCGTCCCGTCCCGGCAAAGCGATCGCGCCATTTTCCAGGATGACGGGTTGATCGGCGGGGAAGGTCGCCCGCCACAACCCGTTGTCGTAGGTGTCGTAGACGCGGGCGCGCCAGTAGAAGCGGACGCCGACGGGATAATCGGAAGGTGCCCGCACGGTCAGGACGACGGTCTCCGACCGTTCGCTGCCCTGGCCCAGGGGGAGTTGGGGGCCGTAGAGTTCGCCCACGACGGCGGTGCCGCCCCGGAGGGGGGCGAAGAGGGGCTCCAGCCGCTCCCGCAGCGCGGTCAGGGGGCGGGAGAGGCGGTCCCAGGCCCGCCGGGCCGTGGGGAGGATGTCCGCCGGTGCGGGGAAAATCCAGGCGACGACCACCAGTCCCAGGGCGACGTAGAGGGCGGCACGGGTCATCTCCAGCCCCAGGAAGGGGGCCTGCGGGGTGCGGGTGGCCTGCCATCCGGCGCGGCGGTGCAGGTAGGTGGTGCGGGCCCAGAGGAGGAGGGCGAGGAAGAGGTAGAGGGCGATGATGCCGGCGCGCGAGCGCGGGGACGGGTCGTAGGCCTGGACGACCAGGGCGACGATGCCGGCGGGCAGGACGGCCCGCCAGGGGTCTCCCCGCCGGGTCAGGGTGTAGCCGCCCCACGCCCCCAGCGCCCAGAAGAGGGCGTCCATCAGCGAGAGGAACAGCAGAGGGTCTTCCACGTCCTGCCGGGCGGCCAGTTGGGCCAGCGCGACCCGGAGGCGGTCGGAGAGGACCGTCAGCCGGTCGGCCCAGGTCGCGCCGTCCGGCATCGTTAACGAATGCCCCAACTGCCAGGGGACGAAGAAGAGGCCGTAGGCCAGGGCGAAGAGGAGGGCGACAGCCGGGCGGAACCGGCTCTGCCCCAGGGCCAGGCCCGCCAGCGCGCCCAGAAAGACGAGGGACTGGGTCTGGAGCAGGTGGTCGGTCCAACCCGTGGCGACCAGGCGGCCGGAAGCGGCCAGCAGCGCCAGCAGGAGGAACAGCGCGGCCGGGCCGTCCCACCAGCGGGAATCCGTTAATCCGCGTTTCTCTGCGTTCATTCGCATGCTGTAGCACACGGAAGCTACGCCATGGGCTAAAAGCCCCTGGCCCGGATGCGAAGCCCCCTTTCGGGGGCTTCCGGATAGCCCGTCAGGGCTTTGGTATCTGACCCTGCCGCTTCAGCGGCGGGCGGAAGTGGGCATCCCAGCTATTGGGGTAGGTAGTTACGCCTCCGTTATCTCCGGCGGCACTTCGCTGCGCTCCGTGCCTCCCTACAAACAGTTTACCCACTCAGCCCCGCGACCAGCAGGTCCAGCGCGGCTTCGGGGGTCATCTCTCCGGTCTTGATGGCCACGTCCAGGTCCAGCAGATACCGGTAAATCCGCTCCAGTTGGGGGAGGGTGAAATTGGCGCTCTGGGCATACAGTTTCCGGGCGACAAAGGGGTGAATCCCCAGCGCCGGGGCGATGGACGCCGGGTTCTCCCCCCGCCCGGTCAGGTCTTTCACCATAATGAGGAGACGGAACTGACGGACGACCATCCCCAGAATGCCCATGGGGTTCTCCCCCGCGTCCAGGAGCCGGTGGAGGAAGATGGCTGCCTGCCGGCCCTCCCGGCGGCCCAGCGCGTCCACCAGGTCAAACACCACCGCCTGCTGGACGTACGGGACCAGTTGCGCCACATCCTGTGGGGTCACGGCCCGCCCGGGCCCGGCGTAGGTGACCAATTTGACGATTTCGCTATCCAGCAGGCGCAGGTCGCCGGGGCCGATGACCTGGGCTAAATGGACGGCCGCCTCCCGCTCCATCTCTCCGCCGTGGAGGCGGGCGCGCGCCTGGATCCAGCCGGGGAGCGCCTCCGGAGAGGGGGGCTCAAACTGTCGGACGTACCCCTCCTCCCGCCCGGCGGCGTATTTCAGGACCGGGTGGTCGTCGGGAAGGGACCCGTCCTCTATAAAGACGAGGCGGGTCGTCTCCGGCAGGGTCTGGAGAAGACGGAGCACCCCTTCCAGAAGCCCCCGCTCTTTCCCGCGCCCCAGCCGGGTCAGGAGACCGGTCACCAGCACCAGCCGCCGGTCGGCCAGAAACGGCACCGTCTCACAGGCGCGACGGAGTTCATCCAGCGTCACCGTCCGTCCGTCCAGGGAGACGGTGTTCAGTTCTCCCAGTTCCCCCATGCGGCGGCGCAGGTCGGCGACCGCCTCGCTGCGGGTGAACTCGTCGCTGCCGTGAAAGACGTAGAAGCGGGGGGTATCCATCGTCCGTTTTGGCAGAGTGGCGCGGGGGCGATGCCACCTCACCCCTCGGTGCCGCCGCAGGCGGCACCGAGGGGTGAGGCGCTACGATTCGGTGTAGACGTGATGGAGGACCATCGGGCCGCGCTCTTCCCGGAGAATCGCCACCACGCGCAGGTCTTCCACGCGCGGGTCGGTGGTCAGGGAAGCCTGAAGGGCCAGTCCCAGTCGCTGCCCCAGGATGAAGCCGAGGGTGGTGAAGAGAATGACCGTCGGCAGGCGGCCCAGCCATTCGGCCACGCTCCGGCGACGGGGGGAGAGCACGAGAAACGCCCCCAGGCCCGCCAGGGTCCCTGCGGCGACGGCGTTGGTGCCGCAGGTGGGGTGAACGGCCAGGTGACGCTCGCCGGCCCGCAACCGCTCCAGCGCCTCCTGGACCGCCTCATGGACGGCGTCGGTCGGGAGGTCGCCGTACAGGATGAACCCGTTCGGCGCAGAACGCCCCATCACGTGCAGGTCCCGGTACCGGCGAGAGAGGACGTGAATGGTCGCGTGCTCCAGGGCATGGTTCCGCCGGACCCGGGCGATCAGCGGATGGTCCAGAAAACCCATGTCGCCTCCTTATGGCGCTTCTGGTTCCCGATAGCGCGCGGGGGCTTCCGCCGGACGCGCAATCACAATCAGGCGGAATCGGGTGCTCCCGTAGGGATGACAGGTGACCAGCGTCACCCGTTCGTCATCGGTGGGCTGGATGTAGCGGGCATTGGCCTGCCGGACCTCCAGCGGCTGTCCGGCCTCCGGCAACAGGAGGACTTCATCCACCCGATAGAGGAAGACCAGGGGGCCGGAATAGACGATGAGGGGGTCGCCCGGCCGGACTTTGTAGAGGAATCGGAACGGCCCGTTCTCCGGCCAGTTGTGGCCGTTGAGAACGGTGTTGCCCGGCCACCCCAGTGGGGCAGAGGTCTCGTGCCAGCCGACCAGGGGCGCGTTCGGGACCGCCCATACCGGCTGCTGGACCCCGTCTACCTCCTGCATCTCCCAGTGAGTCGGAACGATGGCGGCGTCTATGCCCACGGAGGGGATGACGATCCGGGTGGGAGGATAGATGGCCGGGGTCGGCGTGGGAGTGGGGGGGAGCGGAGTCGGCGTCCGGGTAGGGGGCAACGCCGTGGCCGTTGGAGCGGGTGTCGGTGCCGCCGTATGAGTCGGCGTCGGCGGGAGCGGCGACGGGGAGGCCGCCGGCAACGGCATCCCGGATACCAGGTGGGGTCCGGCCACGACCCCCCCGGCCATCAGCAACAGCACCCCCACCCAGATCAACAGTCCGGAGGTACCGCTTCGGCTGGAAGGAGTTCGGTCCAGCATGGTCTCTCTGACGGCGCAAGATAGCAAGATAAATCTTGCGCTACTGGGCAAGAGAAATCATGGGCTATGGGATTATAGCCTAACAGCGGGCAGCGGTCAAATCGGGCAGGCCCGAACGCTTCACCTCAATACGGCCGGAGGATGCCCCCCTCCACCCGGAACAGGGCGGCCCGCTGGCGGAACGCCGGGCTGAACATCTCCGGATCGGTGGCGGTCAGAATGGCCTGCTCCACCCGGTCCACCTGGGAGAGAAGAAAGGCCCGCCGCTCGCCGTCCAGTTCCGCCAGCACCTCGTCCAGCAAGAGGACGGGGGATTCGCCCGTCGTCTCCTGCATCCAGGCCAGTTGGGCCATTTTGAGGGCCAGGACGGCCGTCCGTTGCTGGCCCCGCGAGCCGAAGATGCCCAGGTCCACATCGCCGATGAGGAAACGCATCTCGTCCCGATGGGGGCCGGTGAGGGTCATCCCCCGCTCTATCTCCTCCTTTCGCCGCCCGCGCAGGCGCTGGAGAAAGGCCCGCTCCAGGTCCTCCACAGAGACACCCGGAGGGGGGCCGCCCGGTTCCTCCAGCGCCAGGCTCATCTGGTAGGTCAGCGCGGGCGGACGGGCGGGGTCAAAATTGGGCTGATACTCCAGACGGAGCCATTCCCGTCCGCCGGTCAGTTCCGCGTGCAGGGGGCCGGCGTGGCGGGAGAGGTCGGCGATGAGGCGGCGGCGGCCCCGGGCGACCGCGACCCCACTGCGGGCCAGTTGCTCGTCCAGCGGGTCCAGTTGGGCCGGGTCGCCGCCTTCTTCCGCCAGATGGCGCAGGAGGGCGTTTCGCTGCCGGAGGGTCTCCGTGTACGTCTCCAGGGCGGCCGCATAGGCGGCATCCACCTGGGAGAGGGTCGCGTCCAGGTAGTCCCGCCGCCCGGCGGGCGGCCCCGATACCAGGTCCACGTCCTGCGGCAGGAAGAGGACGACGTTCAGGCATCCGGTCAGGTCTCGCAGACGGCGGGGCTGGCGGTCCACCCGGATGCTTTTCTGGAGCCGGACGGCGCCGTTGGCGTTGGCCGTAACGCTCAGGGCAATGGCGATTTCCCGGACCCGATGGCGCCCGACCACTTCCGCCCGCAGGTAGGCGTAGGAAAGCCCTTCCCGCTCCGCCGCCCAGTTGATCAACTGGCGGTCTACGGCGGTGAGGGGGGAGCGACCCGTCGCCAGATAGTAGACGGCTTCCAGGATGGAGGTCTTGCCCTGGGCGTTGCCACCGACCAGGAGGACGGGTCGGTCGGGCCATTCTATTTCCATACGGACGTAGTTGCGGAAGTTCTCCAGGCTGAGGGAACGGATGCGCATGTCAGTGTGATCAGTCCGGAGTTGCCAGTCCAGAGTCATCGGTCGGAGTCGCCGGTCCGGAGTCGCCAGTCCGGAATCATCGGTCTACTCCGGACTCCGGACTATATTTCTACCAGCCCCAGGTCGGCCAGCCAGCGGAAGTACTCCGCAATCTGCGCGGTCGCTTCCAGCCCGGTCTCGTGGCGGATCAGTGCGGCGATTTCCGCGACGGTGCGGCGGCCGTCGGCCCAGTATTCGGCCAGCGCGGGGAGCGCGGAGGCCGTCTTCCGCACCCGCTGCTGGAAGTCCCACCAGCGGTCCCGGGTGGCTGCGTCCTGGCGGGCCACCCGCTCCTCCGGCTGCGCGGGGCCCCGGAGGAGTCGGCGGGGCACCCAATTCACTCCCTCCACCTCCGGCGGCACCGGGGCGGGGCGGTCGGCCAGGTCGTCGGCCACGCGGCGGTATTCCTGCGCGGCGAAGTCGGCGTCAGCGGCCTGATAGGAGGAGACGTCCACCGGGGCCAGCCGCCGGACGCTTTCCAGTGCCCCCCGATGGCGGTCTATCCGGTACTCCAGCTGCCGCCGGACCTCCTCCCGGCCCGGGCCGGATTCCCCGTCGGCCTCCGTCCGGGCGGCCTGGAGTTCGGCGATCACCCGCTGGCGGAAGCGGGCGGAGAGTTCCTGCGCCAGCCAGCGCGCTTCCCGTTCCCCCGCCTGGGCCAGCCAGTACGCGTAGAGGCCGGAGAGGGCCGCCACCCGACCCAGCATCTTCGGGTCCACCCGGTCCGGCGTGTCGGCGCTGGTGTGGTAGTACCGGTCGGGCCACTGGATGAGCATGGGCATCGGCACACCCACCGACGGATCGGAGAAGACATAGTGGTCGGAGCCGCCGCCGAAGGGGACGTCGGCGGTCCGGAAGAGCGGATAGCCGCCGGTACCGCCGAAGGTCTTCACCTCCGGCAGGAGGAGGTCGCGCAGGCGGGCCAGCGGCGCGCCGGTGAAGTTGGGCAGGGCCTCCGGTGGGGACTCCACCAGCAGGGAACCCCCGCATTGCTCCTGGTCCTGCCCGACCATGTCCAGGTTCAGGCCGGCGACCATGCGCGGGATGCGGCTTTCGTTGAACGCCAGCCAGGCCAGACTTCCGGTGATTTCCGGCACCCAGAGGAAACGGATGGCGCGGCGGGGAGGGGCCAGTTCCCCCCGCGCGATGAGCGCGGCCAGGGCGCGCGCCGTCTCCAGGAGCGCCGCCGCGCCGGAGGCGTTATCGTTGGCCGAGGGCTGGGGATGGCAGAGGTGGGCGACCAGGACGATTTCCTCATCCGTCTCGCCGGGGATGAAGGCCTCCACCACCTCCAGCCAGCCGTTGTAGAGGTGCGCGTCTACGTGGGCGCGCACCCGCAGGGTGTGCTCCCGGGCCCGGCGGCGCAGCGCCTCCCCCTGGCGAGGGGTAAGGGCGAAGCCGAAGCCGCATGGCTCCTGCCCCTGCCACCAGAAGGAGGTGTACTGGACGGCGTCGGGGAGGGTCCAGGCCGGGCGGACCGGCTCCTGTTCGGCCATGCCATCGTAGATGAGGCCGACGGCGCCCCGCCGGACGACGGCCAGGTCGTGGACCCGCCGGACGTTCCCCCGCGCCAGGACTACTTTGCCCGCCAGGTCTTTGCCCTCGTACTCGGCCTCCTCTTCGCCTTTTTCCAGGACGACGACTTCCGCCTCGCCGTCAAAGGGGAGGCTGCGGGCGACCAGGTGGAGGGGGAGGTCACGGAAGTCGGCCAGTTTCCGGGCCCCCTCGTCGGGCGTTATGAGGTGGAGCGTCGCCGCGCGGGCCTCCCACTCCTGGAACCCGGCCGCGCCCCAGAAGCGGGCGGTGTCGTCGGCGGGGAAGGAGGTGGTAACGGCTCTCAGGCCGGCGCGGGAGGCCTCTTCGGAAACCCACTCGGCGGCCCGGCGGAAGCCCGGGCTGGCCTGGATACGGTGGAAACGGGCGATTTCGGCCACGGCGCGGGCCGCTGCCGCGCCGGAGACTTCGTCCCGGATGATGGACCAAAGTTGATGGAACACAGGGGTTACTCCTGCACCCGGATGCGGACCCAGATGGTATCCCCGAAACGGTTCCCCGAGGGGTCCTGCATCTGCCAGTACATCTTATACTCCCCCGGGGCGGTGGGGGCAAAGAGGGTGACCAGCACTACCGCCTTGTTCCCGCTGGCCGTGGGCGGCACGTAGGGGGACTCCCACGCCAGTGCGGCCCCGCCCGCGTACACCAGACGGTATCCCTCCTCCCAGTGGCACGTCCCTGTATTTTTGAGCAGCCACGCTTTGTAGATGCGCTGGCCGGGGCTGACGACCGGGACAATCCCCTGCGCGGGGTTGTCTTCGTACGTCAGGTCAGCCAGGAACAGCGCGCCGTTGGTGCAATACGACGGGGAAGGCGGGAGTTCGGGCGTCTGGACGTCCATTTCTATGCGGGACCGGTCCCCGAAGGGATTCCCGGCCGGGTCTTTCATCTGCCACCACCCCTCGGAGTGGCCGGGGGTACTGGGGGCCGAGATGCGCTCATGGAGTTTGATGCTCTCCCCGATGCCGACTCCCCGGATGGAGAGGAACGGCGGCGCCCCGATGGCCCGGCTTCCGGCGAACGCCCACCTCAGGCCGGCGCTCCAGACGCACGTGCTCTTGTTCGTGATCGTCCACCTTTATGAAGGTGCTTAGAAAGTCACCACGAAGGCACAAAGACACCAAGAAACGGAAAAATTTCTCGCTTTTTTCACCCTTTAGACACTTTGTGCCTTTGTGTCTTGGTGGTTTATTGCCTTGCCTTGACTTTTTCAGCAATCTCCAACGTTCGGGAGAGGGGAGGGGATTAGGGGGAGGGGTGAGGAAACTCCTCCGCCTGGCCCTCTTCCTCCTCATCCTCCAGGCCCTCCGCCCGCCGCGCGTCCTGGTGGTCGTCGGCCCGCCCCAGGAAGTGCGCACCACCAATCCCCTTGTCGGCGTCCACACTCGCCTCACCGACGAGGTGGAAGAGTGGAAAATCCAGCGCACCCTCCAGATGGTCCGGGAGATGGGCGCGCCCTGGATCGTGGAGTTTTTCCCCTGGCCGTATATAGAACCCCGTCCGGGTCAGTTTGACTGGGCCCATTCCGACATGGTTATCCGCCACGCCCGCGCCCAGGGGCTGACGGTCATCGCCCGGCTGGGGTTTGTGCCCGACTGGGCCCGCCCGAAGGACACTACCTTTAACTACATTGACCCCGAATATTACGATGAGTTTGCCGCCTTTGTCGCCGCTTTTCTGGCCCGATACCGGGGGAAAGTAGACCACGTCATCATCTGGAACGAGCCGAACCTGAGCCTGGAATGGGGCTACCGGCCGGTGGACCCCGTCGCCTACACGGAGATGCTGAGGGCCGTCTATCCGGCGGCCCATGCGGCCAACCCCGACGCGGTGGTGCTGGCGGGCGCCCTGGCTCCCACCCTGGAGCCGCCGGGGAGCCCGGCCGGTCTGAACGACCTGGACTATCTGGAGGGGATGTATGCCGCCGGGGCGGCCCCCTACTTTGACGCCCTGGCCGTCCACGCCTACGGGACGGGATTCCCGCCGGAGGCTGACCCGGCCCCGGACGTCATCAACTTCCGCCGGACCGAACTCCTGCGGGCGGTCATGGAGGCCCACGGGGATGGCCACAAACCCGTCTACATCACCGAGGGGGGATGGAACGACCACCCCCGCTGGGCGCGCGCCGTCCGCCCGGCCCAGCGCGTCGCCTACACCGTCGGCGCCTACGAGTGGGCCCGCCAGAACTGGCCCTGGTGCCGGGCCGTCGTCTTCTGGGCGTTCCGCTACCCCGCCCCCCTCCGCAGCTTCCAGGACTACTACACCTTCATCACCGACGACTTCCGCCCCAAGCCCGTCTATCTGGCGGTGCAGGAGTATACGGGGAATCAATGAAATGACCAATGGTGGAATGACCAATGAGGAAATGACCAATGATGGAATGACCAATGACCCTGCGACCTGCTCCCTGCTCCTTGCAACCTGCCTCCTGCTCCTCGCCGCCTGTTCCCCTGCCGACCGCCTGGACCGGATTCTGGAGACCGGAGTCCTGCGGGTGGGGATGGACGCCAGTTATCCGCCCTTTGAGTCCATAGACGGAGAGGGGAACCTGGTGGGGCTGGATGTGGACCTGGGGCGGGAACTGGCGGCGCGGCTGGGGGTGGAGGCCCATTTTGCCGCCAATCTCTCCTACGACGGCCTTTACGACGCGCTGACCGCCGACCGGGTGGATGTGCTCATCTCGGCGCTCTATGTGGACCCGATGCGGATGGCGGATTTCGCCTATTCCCGGTCGTACTTCAACGCCGGGCAGGTCCTGGTGGTGCGGACGGGGACGGCGGGCGTTGCGGGGATGACCGACCTGGCGGGACGGACCCTGGCGGTGGAATGGGGAAGTGAGGGGGACGTGGTGGCCCGGCAGTGGGCCCGGCGGCTGGTCGGCCTGACGGTTCTCCCCTGCCCGACGGCGGAGGAGGCACTGGCGCAGGTCGCCTCCGGCGCAGCCGACGCCGCGCTGGTGGACCATCTCTCCGCGCTGGCGGCGATGGGGAAGGGCCTGCCGCTGGAGACCGTCGGCGACCCGGTGACCGACGAACTCTACGCCGTCGCCGTCCGGCGGAGGGACGGCGCGCTCCTGCGCGCGGTCAACGGCGCGCTGACGGCGATGGAAGAGGACGGGACCCTGCCCCGCCTGCGGCGGAGATGGCTCGGGGGTACACCACCCTCAGCGCGACGCGGCCCACGATCAACCAAGCCGAGCTTCTGGCCGTTGGGTGGGCGTTGCTATGGGTGCTGCGCTTGCGCCCGGAGCTGCCGGTGGTGATCCAC
>CALDFY010000226.1 GCA_937942115.1 uncultured Anaerolineae bacterium
CCGAAGGCCGCCGCAAAACCCTTCCCCTTCCCCCCTCCCCCAAGCGCCGCGATGGGGGAGGGGGGATAAAGGGGGTGGGGGCAAATGAAAGTGTCAGGTAGCCAGTCGCGCAATTTGTGGGAGCGGGAGGATAGATAATGAAAGTTTCACCGTCCGTCAAACGGCGTTGTCCCAAGTGCAAAATCATCCGTCGCAAAGGTGTCATTCGGGTCATCTGCGAAAACCCGAAGCACAAACAGCGACAGGGCTAATCCGCAATCTGCAATCTGCACTCCGCAATCTGCAATCTGCAATCTGCAATCTGCAATCTGCAATCTGCAATCTGCTGGAGGACGTATGGCTCGTATCGCCGGTGTAGACCTGCCCAGAGACAAACGGGTGGAGATTGGTCTGACCTATATCTACGGCATCGGGCGCAGCCTGAGCAATCAGATTCTGCGCAAGGCCGGCGTGGACCCGGATAAGCGGGTGAAGGACCTCAGCGAGGCCGAAGTGGCCCGACTGCGCGAGATCATTGACCGCGAGTACAAAGTGGAAGGCGACCTGCGGCGTGAGGTGCAGATGAACATCAAGCGCCTGATAGAGATCGGGTGCTATCGCGGGTTGCGCCACCGGATGAACCTGCCGGTGCGCGGTCAGCGCACGCGGACCAACGCGCGCACCAAACGGGGGCCGCGCAAGACCGTTCCCGGTCGCGGCCGTCGCCGGGGCGCCAAGAAGAAGTAAACCGCAGTCTGCAACCTGCAATCTGCAATTCGCAGTCTGCAATCTGCAATTCGCAATCTGCAATCTGCAATCTGTCCACGGAGTTGACTATGTCTCGTGCTCAAAGACGTCGTAGAGTGACCCAGCGGGTGCGCCGCGCGATCCCGCGCGGGGTGGCCCACATTCACGCCAGTTTCAACAACACCATCATCACCATCACTGACCCTCAGGGGAACGTCATTAACTGGGCCAGCGCGGGGCTGGTGGGCTTCAAGGGCTCCCGCAAGAGCACGCCCTTCGCGGCCCGCCAGGCCGCCCAGCGTGCGGCCAAAGACGCCCTGGATAACGGGGTGACCGAGGTGGATGTGCTGGTCAAGGGGCCGGGCCCGGGGCGAGAAGCGGCTATCCGCTCCCTGCAGGCTTCGGGGTTGAAAATCCGGTCCATCACCGATGTGACGCCCATCCCGCACAACGGTTGCCGGCCGCCGAAGAAGCGCCGAGTATAACGGAATACGGAGTACGGAGTTAGAGGTATGGCCAGATATACAGGCCCGGTTTGTCGGTTGTGTCGTCGTGAAGGACAAAAGTTATTCCTGAAAGGCGCGCGCTGTACGTCGCCCAAGTGCGCCCTGGAGCGTCGGGATTACCCGCCCGGACAGCACGGGCAAATCGCCCGCTTCCGGCGCGGACAGCCCACTGACTACTTCCGTCAGTTGCGGGAAAAGCAGAAGGTCAAGCGGGTCTACGGCATCATGGAGCGGCAGTTCCGGCGGTACTTCCGGGAGGCGTTGCGGACGCCCGGCCTCACCGGCGAGAACCTGCTCATCCTGCTGGAGCGCCGCCTGGATAACGTGGTTTACCGGCTGGGCTTCGCCGACTCCCGCGCCCAGGCCCGCCAACTGGTTCAGCATGGCCACTTCACCGTGAATGGCCGACGGGTCACCATCCCGTCCTACCTGGTCCGGCCGGGCGACCAGGTGGCCGTGCGGGAGGGTAGCCGCCGACGGCCGTACTTCCAGGAACGTGCCGAGATGCTGGACGAGATGAGGGTTCCCGATTGGCTCTCTCTGGACGCGGCGGACCTTTCCGCCCGGGTCCTGGGCATGCCCAGGCGGGAGCACGTGGACATTCCGATCAACGAACAACTGGTCGTGGAGTACTACTCTCGGTAGGTGGCGATGACTGCACAGAGGGAACCCCGATTTGCCGCACCGGTTTTGCCGAAAATTGAAAAAGAGGTGCTGACCCAGCAGTACGGCCGATTCGTCATCGGCCCGCTGGAGAGCGGCTACGGGATCACGCTGGGGAATGCCCTGCGGCGGGTCCTGCTCTCCTCCCTTCCCGGAGCGGCCGTCACCTCTGTCCGCGTCTATGACGTCCCGCACGAATTCGCCACCATCCCCCACGTGCGGGAGGATGTGATGCAAATCCTCCTTCAGGTCAAGCAACTGCGCCTGAAGATGGACGGCGATGGCCCGATGCGGATGACCCTTTCCGTCCGGGGGGACGGCGTAGTGACTGCCGGGGACATTCAGGCACCGCCGGAGATAGATATTCTCAACCCGGACCTCTATCTCTTCACTACCGACTCCTCAGAGGCAGTAGTGGAAATGGAGTTCACCGTGGAGCGGGGACGGGGGTATTCTCCTGCCGAGGAGCGGGAGCGCCGGTCCATCGGTGAATTGCCGGTGGATGCCCTGTTCAGTCCCGTCCGGCGGGTCGCGTTCAACGTGGAGCGGGCCCGGGTTGCCCAGCGGACCAACTACGACCGGCTGAATATGGAAATCTGGACCGACGGCCGCATCGGCCCGCTGGAAGCCCTCAAGGAGGCGGCCCGGATTCTGGTCACCCACTTCCGGCTCATTGCCGGGATTACGGAAGAGCCGGAGTTGGTGGGGGAGGAAGAGCGGGGAATCCCGGCCCGGATTTATGAAATCCCGATAGAAACGCTGGGATTGACCGCGCGTGTCTACAATGCCCTGAAGCGGGCAGGCATCTCGCGAGTCGGAGAGGTTCTGGAAGTGCTCAGCCGGGGCGATGAGGCGGTCCGGACCATCCGTAACTTCGGCGACAAGTCTATGGCGGAGTTAATGGAAAAACTGGGCGCGGCCGGGTACCTGACCTATCTGCCTCAGCCACCGGAGGAGGCAGAAGAATCAGAAGAATCGTGAGAATCTAAGGAATTGGCGGTTGGGAGGGAAAGATGCGACATCGGGTTGCGGGCAAGAAACTGAACCGTTCCAGCGGACATCGCCGGGCCCTGTTTCGGAATCTGGTCTCGGCGTTGATTTACTACGAGCGGATAGAGACGACGGAGGCGAAGGCGGAGGCCATTCGCGGGCATGCGGAGAAACTCATCACCCTGGCCAAGCGGGGGCTGGCATCCAGCGACCCGGCCTACGGCGTCCATGCCCGCCGGCTGGCGGCAGCCCGCCTGAATCGCTGGGTAGTCACCCCTGAGGGGAAGCGGGTGGACCTGGTCAAGAAACTCTTTGAGGAAATTGCGCCGCGCTACCAGAACCGGCCCGGTGGATATACCCGCATCACCAAACTGGGCCCCCGCAAGGGCGACGCGGCCCCGATGGTCGTGCTGGAACTGGTCTAAATCCGCAATCTGCAATCTGCAATTTGCAATCTGCAATTTGCAATCTGCAATCCGCATGCGCGTTCGGGCGGTCGTGGCCTACGATGGCACCGATTACCAGGGCTTCCAGCGACAGACGAATGGCCCCACCGTTCAGGAGGTCCTGGAGCGAGCGCTGGAACGGGTGACCGGTGAACGGGTCACCGTCCTGGCGGCCGGCCGCACCGATACAGGAGTCCACGCCGAAGGACAGGTCATTGCCTTTGATACGGAGTGGAAGCACCCGCTACCAGCCCTCCTGCGGGCCTTGAATGCGGTGCTTCCGCCCGATGTGGCGGTACGGGAGGTGGCGCCGGCCCCGCCGGACTTCCATCCCCGCTATGATGCCATCAGCCGGTACTACCGGTACACTATTTACAACCATCCGGTTCGTTCGCCCCTGGCCCGTCGGACCAGTTTCCATGTGGCCTGGCCGCTGGATGTGGAGGCGATGCAGGCGGCAGCGGCCCTGCTGGTCGGCGAGCACGATTTCGCCGCTTTTGGCACCCCGCCGAAGGGGGAGAGCACCGTCCGGCGGGTACTGCGGGCCGAGTGGTGCGCTGACCCGCCCTGGCTGTACTTTGACATAGAGGCCAACGCCTTTCTCTATCGGATGGTCCGCACCCTGGTCGGCACGATGATTCGGGTCGGCCTGGGGCGGCTCCCGGTGGAGGCGGTCCGCGAGATTCTTGTCTCCGGCGACCGCCGCCGGGCCGGGCCAGCGGTGCCCCCGCACGGCCTCTGCCTGATGGCGGTGAGGTATCCAGAATCAGGAGAATCACAAGAATCACAAGAATCGGGAGAATCACAAGAATCAAAAATCTGAAAAATCAACGCTCCTTGCTTCTTCTGATTCTTTGATTCCTCTGATTCTTCTAATTCTTCTGATTCTTCTGATTCTTTGATTCTTCCGATTCTTCCGATTCTCTGACTCTTCCCGAAGGAGTGATGAGTGTGAAGACCTATGTCACCAAACCCGATGAAGTGGAGCGGGAGTGGTTCGTTGTGGACGCCAGCGGGAAGACGCTGGGGCGTCTGGCAACGGAGGTGGCCCGCATCCTGCGCGGCAAACACAAGCCTATCTACTCCCCGATGATAGATGTGGGGGATTACGTCATTGTGGTCAACGCCGAAAAGGTACGGGTCACGGGCCGCAAACTGACCCAGAAGTTCTACTATCGCCATTCCGGCTACCCGGGTGGCTTCAAGCAGATCAGCCTGCGGGATATGCTGGCCCGTCACCCGACGCGCGTCATTGAGTACGCCGTCTGGGGCATGCTCCCCAAGAACGCGCTGGGACGGCGGATGTTCAAGAAACTGAAGGTGTACGCCGGGCCGGACCATCCCCATCAGGCCCAGAACCCGAAACCGCTGGAGTTGTAGGGGGACGAGGAGAGAACCGATGGCAGAACAGCAACAGTACTATGAGGGTGTGGGACGTCGTAAGGAGGCCACCGCGCGGGTGCGGCTCTACCCCGGGGGCGACGGGAAATTCATCGTCAACGACCGACCGCTTCAGGAGTACTTCGTCCGCGAGATGGATGTGATGCGCCTGATGGAACCGCTGAAGGTCACCGGAATGGACGGGCGCTTCAACATCTC
This sequence comes from uncultured Anaerolineae bacterium, assembly GCA_937942115.1. Taxonomy (GTDB): domain Bacteria; phylum Chloroflexota; class Anaerolineae; order B4-G1; family DUEL01; genus SpSt-77. The sequence continues at coordinate 4,931 of CALDFY010000226.1, forward strand.
CGTGCAGGTGAAGGGGGGCGGGATCAGCGGTCAGGCCGGGGCGGTCCGGCTGGGCCTGGCGCGAGCCCTGCTCCAGGTGGACCCTCAACTGCGGTCGCTCCTGCGCCAGAAGGGGCTGCTGACCTGCGATGCGCGGGTCAAAGAGCGCAAAAAGCCCGGCCTCAAGCGCGCCCGCAAGGCCCCGCAGTACACCAAACGGTAGCGCTGCAGGACAACTCCTGCGGGTGAAACACGGCGGCCCCGGCTCTCAGGCCGGGGCCGCCCTATTAGGGGATGGGGATTCTATGCCGTTCCCCCCGTCTCATAAATCGCCCGCTGGGGGCAGACCTGCAGGCAGACGGTGCAGCCGGTGCAGAGCAGCGCGTCTATGGTCGCCTTCGGCTGGTGGGTGCGGGGGTCTATCGTCTCGCTCTTCAGAATGGCCGGACAGCCCACCCGGAAGCAGGTGCCGCAGCCGTTGCAGGCCTCCGGGTCCACCGCCACCGTGGGCCGCCGCTGGAAGTAGGGGGTGAAGACACAGGCCCCCTTGACGATGACGACAGCGGGCCCTTCCTCCACGGCCATCGCCTCTTTCAGGACGTCATTGATGCCCCGCACATTCCAGGCGTCTACCTCCCAGATTCGCTCCACGCCCAGCGCCCGGACCACCGGCGCAATCTCAATCGCACGGGTCTGGCCCCCCTGCAGGGTGATGCCCGTCCCCGGATGCTGCTGCCCGCCGGTCATCGCCGTGATGCGGTTATCCAGAATCGCCACCACGATGTTGCTCCCGTTGTAGACGGCGTTCGCCAGCGGGGAGAGGCCGGCGTGGAAAAAAGTGGAATCGCCGATGATGGCGATGACTTTCTCCTGGGCCCCCGCCTTCTTCAGCCCGTGCGCCATGCCGATGCTGGCGCCCATAGAGATGATGCTATCCATCGCGTCAAAGGGCGGCTGGAAGCCCATAGAGTAGCAGCCGATGTCGCCGGGGAAGACGGCCTGCCGCCGCCAGCGACGCAAGTTGTAGAAGAAAGCCCGGTGCGGACAGCCGGGGCACATCGCGGGCGGACGGGGCGGGACCAGGGGCGCGGTCAGCGGCTCCACCCGCTCCGGCGCCGGCCCCACCGGAAGGCCAGCCCGCAGCGCCGCCTCCCGGACCCGCGCCAGCGTCAGTTCGCCGGTCAGCGGAAAAACGTCCTTCCCAGCAGCCACCGGTATCCCCATAGCCCGCACCTGCTCCTCAATGAACGGGTCCAGTTCTTCTATCACCACCAGTCGCTCCACCTGCGCGGCGAAGTCCCGGACCGTCTGACGGGGGAGGGGATAGACCAGTCCCAGTTTCAGGATGGACGCGCCGGGAAAGAGTTCGCGGGCGTACTGGTAGGCCATCCCGCAGGTGATGATACCCAGGGAACGGTCGCCCCATTCTATGCGGTTGACGGGCGCCGTCTCGGCCCAGGCGGCGATTTTCTGCAGCCGCTCCTCCACCCAGGGGTGCAGGCGGCGGGCGTGGGCCGGGACGATGACGTACCGCTCCGGGCGCCGCTCAAAGGGCGGCAGCGGCTCCAGATTCCGGGGGCCCTCCGGCATCTGGACTTCCACCGGCGACTTGGAGTGGGAGAGGCGGGTGGTGGAGCGCAGGAGGACCGGCGTGGAGAACTCCTCGCTCAGGTCAAAGGCCAGGCGGGTGAACTGCCGCGCCTCTTCGCTATCGGAGGGCTCCAGACAGGGGAACTTGCCGAAGCGGGCGTACTGGCGGTTATCCTGCTCGTTCTGGGAGGAGAAACAGCCCGGGTCGTCGGCGGAGACCAGCACCAGCCCGGCCTTGACGCCGGTATAGGAGACGGACATCAGGCTATCGGCGGCGACGTTGACGCCGACGTGTTTCATCGCCGCCAGCGCGCGGGCGCCGCCGAAGGCGGCGCCGATGGCCGCGTCCAGCGCGACCTTCTCGTTGCTGGCCCACTCCGCCACCACGCCCGGATACTGGGCCAGATTCTCCAGAATTTCGGTGGACGGGGTGCCCGGATAGGCGGCGGCATACCGGACTCCCGCCTCCCAGGCCCCTAAAGCAATGGCTTCATTTCCGGAAAGCATTCGCTTCATCGCGCTCCTTTGATCGGGGAGAGTCAGCACGGTGTAGTTATAGCACAACCTGGGGAGATCGCAACCGCGTCCGGTTGCCCTGCCCCCCCTTTTCAGGTACAATATGCCCGCTATGGGCACGCGTATACCCGTTCCTTCCATCCGCTCTCTGGCGGGGGCCGGTCTGCTCCTCCTGGCCGCCCTGGCCTGCCGTCTGGAAGGCCTGCCGGTCTTCTCGCCGACCCCGACGCCGTCTCCCACCGCCACCGCCACCCCGACGCCGACGCCGACCCCCACTCCGACGCCGACGCCGACCCCCACGCCCACCCCGTCCCCGGACATCCTCCTCCGGCGGGGGGAGGAGGCGCTGGCCATCGGCGACACCGGGACGGCCCTCCCCGCCCTCCAGGCCGCCTACTTCGCCGACCCCAACGGCCCGGCGGCCCCCCAGGCCCTGTTAGCCCTGGGCAAGGCCCTCCTTCTGGACGAGGATTCCTACCGGGCGACGACCGTCCTCCAGGAACTCCTCACCCGTTTCCCCGCCGCGCCCCAGGCCCACGACGCCCGCTTTCTGCTGGCTCAGGCCCTTATGGGCCAGGGCGACCCGCTGGGAGCCGCCCAGCAGTACCGGGCCTACCTGGAGGAGGGCACCGCCATCGCCCCCTACGTCTACGAATGGCTGGGGGACGCGCTCCACGCCGGGGGAGAGTACCCCGCCGCTGCCGATGCCTACCGGTCCGCCATAGAGATGGCCCCCGACCTCTCCTTTGAAGTCGGCATGCGGGAGAAACTGGCCCTGGCCCTGGCCGCCCAAGGGGACTACGAGGGCGCGCTGGCCCAGTATGACCTCATCCTGGCCCGCGCCCGCATCCCGGAGTACCGCGCCCGCATCCAGCACCAGGCCGCCCAGACCCTCCTCCTGCTGGGCCGGTCCGACGAGGCCTACGACCGCTTTCTGGACGTCGTCCACAATACCCCCACCAGCCCCTGGGCCTACCGGTCCCTCATCGTCCTGGTGGACGCCGGGGTGCCGGTGGACGACCTGACGCGCGGCATCGTGGACTACTACGGCGGCGCCTACGGGCCCGCCGTGGAGGCCCTCTACCGCTACATCAACGCCAACCCTCAGACCCACTCCGGCGACGCCCACTACTACGCCGGGCTGGCCCATCTGGCCGCTGGAAGCCCTGGACTGGCCGCCACCCAGTTCCGCGTCCTGGTGGAGACGCACCCCGAGAACGGGCACTGGGGGGATGGCTGGATGGGGTGGGCGCAGGCGCTGGCCGCGCAGGGGGATGGGGACGGCGCCGTCCAGACCTACCGGACCTTTGCGGCGACCGCGCCGGACCACCCCCGCGCGCCGGAGGCCCTCTGGGCTGCCGCCAGGCTCCTGGAGCGCGCCGGTCGGGCCGACGAGGCCGCCGACCTCTACGAGGCCGTCCACCGGACCTTCCCGACCTCCGAATATGCCCCGCCCGCGCTCCTGCGGGGGGGCCTCCAGCACTACCGGCAGGGCGCGATGGACGCCGCCGTCGCCGACTGGCGCGCGCTGGTGGACGGATACCCCCAGTCAGTCTACCGGGCCGCCGGATTCCTCTGGTTGGGCAAGGCGTACCTGGCCGCCGGCCAGACCCTCTCGGCCACTGATGCCCTCAGCCAGGCCGTCCAGGCCAGCCCCACCGGCTACTACGGCCTGCGCGCAGCGGACCTCCTGGCCGACCCGAACGGACCGCCCTTCCCGCCGGTCCGCTATGCCCCGGCCCGGGAGACGCCCCAGATGCGGGCGGAGGCGGAGGCCTGGCTGGCTGCGCGCCTGGGCGTCTCTCCGGACCGCCTGGGGGAGCCGGACGCGGCGCTCCTGAGCGACCCGCGCCTGGCGCGCGGGCTGGAACTCTGGCGCCTGGGCCGGCCCGAGGAGGCGAAGGGGGAACTGGAGGCCCTCCGGCAGGCCACCGCCGGAGACGCTCTGGCCCAGTACCGGCTGGCCCTCCTCTTCCGCGATATCGGCCTCTATCGCTCCTCCATCCTGGCGGCGGCGACGGTCCTGCGGCTGACCGGCACATCCCCGCTGGCTGCGCCGCCCTTCCTGGCCCGTCTGGCCTATCCGACGTACTACGAGGACCTCATCGTGGCCGAGGCTGAACGGGAGGGACTCCCGCCCCTTCTGCTGTTCGCGCTGGTCCGCCAGGAGAGCCTCTTTGAGGCAATCGCGACCTCCTCGGCGGCCGCGCACGGCCTGATGCAGGTCATCCCTTCCACCGGCGAGTACATTGCGGGGCAACTGGGCTGGCCGCCGAACTACCGCACCGCCGACCTCTACCGCCCCTACGTCAGCGTTCGCTTCGGGGTCTGGTACCTGGCGCGCCAGCGGGACCGTTTCGGGCGGCTGGATGCGGCGCTGGCGGCCTACAATGGGGGCCCCTCCAACGCGCAGCGCTGGCTGGACGCGGCAGGGGAGGATGCGGATATGTTCCTGGAGCAGATCACGCTGGGGGAGACGCGGCTTTATCTGCAGCGGATTCGGGAGCACTACGCCGTCTACGCGGCCCTCTACGGGGGGCCGTAGCGGGGACGGTGCCCTACTGCGAACCGGACGGCACTCCCCTTCGTTTCGTGCCTGACTACGAAC
>CALDFY010000227.1 GCA_937942115.1 uncultured Anaerolineae bacterium
GGAGGTCGGCGAAGGCCGACCTTGTTGCGAACGAAGTGAAGGGACCCGGCCGAAGGCCCAAAGAGGCTGGCTTCAGTCAGCGCCCGAGGCGGCGACCCAACTGGCGCAGCCCCTTAAGTTAACGCATATGCCCCCTGTCCCCCTCCCCGCTGCCGCTGTGCGGCGCGGGGAGGGGGAGAACTGAGGGGGGTTGGCGGCGGCGAAGCCGCCGCCAAACCCCTTTCCCCTCCCCCCTCCCCCAAGCGCAGCGATGGGGGAGGGGGGATAAAGGGGGGTGGGGGCAAAAGGGGCCTCCTTCAGTATGCTGTGTTCTTCAAAATCCCCAAAATGTCAACACCATTGGGCTGTAAGCCCGCACTGACAGGCCTGGCGGCCTGCGCTACATACCCAGGGCGTAGCGCAGGCTGTTCGCCTGCACTGACAGGCCTGGCGGCCTGCGCTACGCAAGCCATTGCAGTTTCTGACCCGCCGGAATGCGCCCCGCGCGATAGGAGACTTGCAATGACATTTGCCGGGCGTCAACCCCTGATGAGCCCTCAGCCGCAGTTTTTCCCTCAAAGCATTTCATGGTAGAATAACCGGGAAGTTCTCTCGGACTCACGCAAAAGGACTCACCCCATCTCCAGACAGGCGATAGATAGACATGGACACATCTTTCCCATTTGATTCCCCGATCCTGGACCGATTACAGAGCCAACTGGGAGACCTGATGGCGGTGGAACGGGTGGAGGCCCAGCCGGGAGCCGAACCGGCTTTTGCTTTCTACGGCCGCCTCTACGACGACCCGGACCGGGCCTTTGAGCGCATGTCGGAACGGTTCGCCGCCCTGGGCTATACCGCCCTTCTCTCCAGAGAAAAGGACCTCTATCGGGTCATCGCCGTCCGGGGGGTAGTACGGGCTCAGGCCCCACGCCCCTGGGTGAACCTGATTCTGTTCCTGGCCACCCTGCTGACGGTGATGCTGGCCGGAGCGGCCCCTCAACCCGGCGGGACGCTTCTGAGCGCGCTCCTCTCCGGGTTGCCCTTCGCTGTCGCCCTGATGGGGATTCTCCTGGCCCACGAACTGGCCCACTATTTCGTCGCCCGCCGGTACGGTTCGCCCGTGAGTCTGCCCTACTTTGTCCCCATGCCGCTCAGTATCCTGGGTACGATGGGCGCGGTCATCTTCCAGCGGGCCCCCATGCGCGACCGTAAGGCTCTCTTTGACATCGGTATCGCCGGACCCCTGGCGGGTTTCATTGTCGCCGTCCCTCTGCTCTTTCTGGGACTCCTTTTCACCCGTGTCGGGCGGCCGTCGGACTTTCTCCCGCCGCAGGAGCCGGCCGCCGTTGTCTATCAGGAAGGAAACTCGCTGCTGTATCTGGCAGCCAAGTATCTGGTCTTCGGGCGTATCCTGCCGGACCGGGCAACGGGCGAGGACGTCTGGCTCTCCCTGCCGGCCAGCCCGGGCGGGCCGGTGGTGTTTGCGGCCTGGGCCGGGCTGCTGGTGACAGCCCTCAATCTGCTCCCCATCGGCCAACTGGACGGGGGGCATGTGGCTTATGCCTTGCTGGGCCGTCGGGCCTGGAAACTGGCCTATCTGGTCATCGGCCTGCTGGTCGCCCTGGGGATATACCTCTGGGTGATGGGAAACCCGGCCTGGCCGACCTGGGTGATCTGGGCCGGGCTGGGCCTGTTCTTCGGCCCCCGCCATCCCCCGCCGCTGAACGACGCCTCCCGCTTGGGGCCGGGGCGCACCATCCTGGGAGTCCTGCTGGTCCTTCTATGGGTGGTGACCTTTGTGCCTGTCCCGCTGATGCCGGTGCCTGTGCGATAGTCGTCCTGCGATATGCGCAGAACCCTCGTCGGCCTTCTCATCGGAACTCTCACGGGCCTGCTGATCAGCCTTGCGGCTTACTACGACCTTCTCCCCAACTGGGCAAGCCGGGTGGGCGACCTGTTTCATGTCCCCGGTGAGACGCGGTCGCCGGTCGCCATCATCGCCGTGGATGCGGAAGCCCTGCAACAGTACGGACAGCCCGACGAGTGGCCTCCTGAGCAGTACGCCGCCCTGTTTCAACGGGCCTATGAGTCCAGAGCGCGAGGGGTGGCGCTGGATTTTCCCCTCTCCTCAACGGCCGAAGGCGCTCTCTCTGCATCTCTGCCGAACGGGTGGATGATCTGGCCGGCGGTTGGTGTCGGGACGCCGTCCCTCCGAGACGGCGAGGTCGTTTTCCCTTATCTCCTTCGCCCCACCTCCAGGGCCGGGATTGTCGGGCACATCAACCTGCTTCCGGATTCCGATGGGGTTCTGCGGCGGGTTCCCCTCTGGATACGGGTCGGTTCGGAGACGGTTCCTGCGCTGGCCTGGCGGGCCGCTGCGCTCTATCTTCAGGCCCCTATCCCTCCACCGATGGACTCTTCCTTCCGCTGGGCCGGTTTCCCACTGACCCCCGACAAAGGGGGTCGGATTCAGATTCGCTACCCGGTGCGTCCGGGCGCCATCCCGACATACCCCCTGCGGGCCTTTCTGGAAGGGAACCTGATGCCCGAGGCGCTGGCAGGGCGGATTCTCTTCGTGGGAATGACGGAGGGAGATAAGGCGGAAACGTTTCAGACCCCGGTGGGGGAAATGACCGGTGTGGAGGTTCAGGCTCAGGTGGCGACTGCACTCCTGATGGGGAGCGTGATTGCGCCTGTTCCTTTCCACCCGACGGTCCTGATGACCCTGACCGCATCTCTCCTCTCCGGCTGGACCGTTGCCCGAATTCGTTCGCCGTTTCTTCTGGCCGTCGTACTGCTGACCATTATCGGCGGGGTTCTGGTGCTGACGGTCATCGGTATCAGCCAGGGGCAAGGGGTGGACCCTTTCTCACTGCTGGCGGGGATACTGATCACCGCCGGGGTAACGGCTCTCTGGCGTTCTCACGATGAGCGACGGCGGCGATCCCGATTGTCCCTTCTGCTGCAGGGGCGGGCCTCCCCCCGGCTCATCGCCCGCCTGATAGAGACCCCGGATGGAGAGAAATTGCTGAATACCGATGTGCGGTTTGTCGTCGCCCTCTTCGCCGATGTCCGGGGGTTTGTCCGGCTGACGGAGGCGCAGGACCCCCGGATGGTGCGGGAGGCGGCCAGTTACCACCTGTCCTGCTTTACCGACGCTGTTGTGGAAGCCGGGGGGATTGTGACCAAGTATGTGGGGGATATGGTCGCGGCGATCTTCAATGCCCCCCTGCCGATGGACCGACCGGTGGATCAGGCCCTGCGGGCGGCTCAGGATGGGCTGAAACGTCTGGAAAAACTGTGGCGGGATAACCCCGGTATGATGCGCATGCCGATGGGGGTGGGAATCCACGCCGGGACCGCTGTGGTGGGATTGATGGGATCATCTCAGCACCCGGAATACGACGCCATCGGCGACACGGTCAACATCGCGGCCCGCCTCAGCACCTATGCCCCGGCGGGTGAAATATACGTCACCGAGGCGGTGGTCGCCTCGGCGGGGAAGGAGTGGGGTTTTGACCCCCTGGGGGTGGTCCAGGTGCGGGGGCGATACGAGCCGGTGCTGGCGTATCGGTTGAGGACGGAAGGATGAACCCGCTACGGATCCTGCTGGTGGATGACCACATCCTGTTCCGCAAGGGGCTGGCCCGCCTGCTGGATGCTCAGCCGGACTTCCAGGTCGTCGGCGAAGCGTCGGACGGGGCCGAGGGGGTGGAGAAGGCCCGTGCCCTGCGCCCGGATGTGGTCCTGATGGACCTGCGGATGCCGGTCTGCGATGGCCTGGAGGCGACCCGGCAGATCAAGCGGGAACTGCCCGGTATTCGGGTGGTGGTCCTCACCGTCTCGGAGGACGACCAGGATTTTCTGGCCGCCATCCGTTGTGGCGCCGACGGCTATCTGGTGAAAAGCATGCGGCCGGAGGCACTGTTCCAGGAACTGCGGGGGCTGGCCCAGGGGGAGGCTCCCCTCTCCCGGGCGATGACGGGGAAACTGCTGCGCCAGTTGGCCCGCACTGCCCCGGCCCCCCCGCCGACGGCCCAACCGGATTCCCTCTCAGAGCGGGAGCGCCAGGTACTGGTGCTGCTGGCGGAGGGGCTTTCCAACGAGGAGATTGCGGAGGCGCTGGGGATTGCCGAGAACACGGTGCGCAACCACGTGCGCAGTATTCTGGAAAAACTGGGGCTCAAAAACCGCGTCCAGGCCGCCGTCTACGCTGTGCGGCAGGGGCTGGTGTAAAGAGGCAGGACGCAGGACGCAAGGCGCAGGACGCAGGACACAAGGGGCAGGACGCAAGGGGCAGGACGCAGGGCGCAAGGGGCAGGACGCAGGACGCAAGGGGCAGGGCGCAGGAGTCAGCGGTCGGAATACCTCCTGTTTCCTGCCTCCTGCTATCTGCTTCCCGCTTCTTTTGGTATCTTTGACGTCCAGTCTTCGCTATATTGGACCGTTGCCATCTGGACCTGGAGCCACTCCTGGAAGACCCGTTGCTCCTCGTAGGAGCGCAGCCAGGACTCCAGTTCCCGCACCTCACGGCCCATTACCTGGACGATGTACCAGCGGCCGTCCGTTCCCGCCAGAGGAGCGGTGTACTGGGGGGCCGGGGTCTCCCAGATGGTACCGGCAGCCTCTTCGCCGAATTGTTCTTTCAGGAATCCCTGCGTGACCCATTCCGGCTCGCTGGCATACGCAGTAACTTCCTGGGCCTCCTTCAACTCCGCCGCGATGTCCTCCCACTTCTCCCCTTTGCCCAGCCGCTCCGCTATCTTCCCGGCCTCTTCCTGAGTAGAAACCGAGAAGTAGCGAATCTGGACCTGTTCCATCGTCGGGGGGAGTTCCGCCGCCATCGCCTGCCGGATTTTATCGTAGAGCAGGCTGGCCTCCACCATCGCGCGGAATTTGGCCTCGCTGAGGCCGCTGGGCTTCAGGTAGGTCTTCACGTACTCCTGATAGCGGCGGTCAAACTCTTCCTTTGACACCGGTGTCGGTTCCGGGGTCACCGTCGCCGTCAGCGCCGTCTCCGCCGTCACTGGAGTAGCGGGGGAGACCGTTGGGGTCAGCAGGGCCGCCATCGCGGCGTCGCGGTCGTAGCCAAACTGTTCCTCAATCGCCCGGTCTATCTCCTCCGGAGAGACGGAAATCCCGCGCCGGGCCGCCTCCTGCCGGAGGATTTCCTCCTGGGCCATCCGGTCCAACACCTCTTTCCCCAGCATCGTCGCGTAGGTGTCCGAGAGCATGGACTCTATCTGGCGAATCTGGCCGTTCAGGTACTCCAGCATAAAGGAGGTACTGGGGTCGGTGGGGTCCAGTTCCATCCGCATAGCCGTATAGTAGTCCCGCTGCTCTTTCAGGACGATACGGTAGTGCCGGACGCGGGCCTGGAAATCGGCGGTGGTGATGGGGACACCGTTGACCGTGGCGACGGGTGCCCGGGTGGGGAAGACCTGGGTCACCAGGTATCCGTAGACTAGGATGCCGACGACCAGAACGCCAATGGCGACCGTCCCGGCGATGATCCAGCGAGTCATCCGGGCTTCCCGTTCGGCCCGGGTGCGTTGTTTTTTAGTCAGTGGGCGGGGCGGAGCGACTTCCCTTTTCTGCCTTCTGGACATGATGGACTCCCGCGCGGATAAAGGGGATAAATTTTTGTTGCGGCGGCATAGCCGCCGCAACAAAAATGACTCCTGCTTCCGCTCCGAACGGCGGGGAGCGGCTGCTGGATTTGATAGCAACCGGCGGGGTCAGGCCGGGTGGGTGTAATCCACGACGAACGGCAGGAGGGCCAGGTGGCGGGCCCGCTTGATGGCCCGGGCCAGTTGCCGCTGATGGCGGGCGCAGAGGCCCGTCTGCCGCCGGGGCCGAATCTTGCCCCGTTCGCTCAAGAAGCGGCTCAGCATATCGGCGTCTTTGTAGTCAATCTTTTCCACCTTTTCGGCGCAAAACACACACCGGCGCGCCGGCCGCCGCCATTGGGCCTGCTGGGCCCGGGCTTCCGCGCGCACAGCGGTGGCGGTCCGACCGGTCTGTCGTCCTCCCGATGATGGCCGTCGTTCTTCTGCCAATCCTCACCTCCGATGAACGCCGGGGGCTTGCGGCGGCGGCCGCAGGCCGCCGCCGCAAAAACCCCCATCTTAAAACGGGAACTCCTCACCAATGGCCTCTTCGCCCACAGACATCTCTTCCTCCGGTATTTCCGGTTGTTCCGTCTCCAGATTCTGCGGGCGACCGCCGAGGATAATCATCTCCTGGGCCACCAGTTCGGTGCGGAAGTGCTTCTTGCCTTCTGCATCCTCCCATCCCCGGGTCTGCAGGCGGCCCTCAATGTACACCTGATGCCCCTTGCGCAGACGCTGCTTGCAGATTTCGGCCAGATTTCCCCAGGCGACCACGTTGAACCATTCCGTCTCCTCGCGCCGTTCACCGTTGGAATTGGTCCACCCGCGCGTGGTCGCCACGCTGAAGGAGGTTACCGGCCGCCCGGCCGGCGTGTACCGCATCTCGGGATCCCGACCCAGGTAACCGATGATCATCACCTTATTCAGCCCTCTCATCGCTTCCCTGCTCCTTGTTAATCTTCGTCAGTGCGAACGATCAGGTACCGGAGAATCGGCTCTTTCAGTTTGAGCGCCCGATCCATTTCAGCCACGCCTTTAGCGTCCAGGCTGAACTCCATAAATACATACTGGCCTTCCCGAACTTTGCGAATGGGATAGGCCAGTCGTCGGAGTCCCCAGGGCTCCACTTTGTGGACGGCGCCGCCGTTAGATTCCACGAGGCCCTTCACCTCGTTCATCACTGCGGCCAGCCCCTCCGAGTCCACCTGGGGGTGCACAATGTAGGTCAGTTCGTATTGTCGCATGGACGGTTGAAACCTCCTTTCCACGGGATTGCCTCCGGTCCGCGCCGGAGGCGGAAAGCCCGTCCGGGCCCTAAACGGGCATAATCATAACACAGAGCGGGGTTTTTGGCAAATCGGACTACGGACGATGGACGATAGACCATAGACGATGGCTGGTGGTCTGTGGTCTATGGTCCGTGGTCTATTCCCCCCCGATGACCCGGCGAGGGCGGCCGGCGGCCTCCGGCGGGCCGACCAGCCCCATCTCCTCCAGCCGCTCCATCAGCCGGGCCGCTGTCGGGTAGGCGATGCGCAACCGGCGCTGCAGGTAGGACGCCGAGATGGTCTCGCGGGTCCGCAGAAGGGCGATGGCCTGCTGGAGCAGGTCGTCCTCCTCCTGGGACGCCGATGAGGGGAGGGCACCTCCGGCCGGCATCATAGATTCCCACGGCGCCTCGCCCGTCCACCCCGGCAGTTGCTGTCGCCAGAATTCCACCACCCGCTGAATCTCCGCCTCGCTGACGTAACATCCCTGCAGGCGGATTGGGTGACCGGCGTCTGCGGCCAGGTAGAGCATGTCCCCCTTGCCCAGGAGCGTCTCCGCGCCGGGCATATCCAGGATGACCCGCGAGTCCACCTGGCTGGCCGTGGCGAAAGAGATGCGGGCCGGGAAGTTGGCCTTGATGAGACCGGTCACCACATCCACGCTGGGCCGCTGGGTCGCCACCACCAGATGGATGCCGGTGGCGCGGGCCATCTGGGCGATGCGGCAGATGGTCCGCTCCGTCTCCTCCGGGGCCAGCATCATCAGATCCGCCAGTTCGTCTATCAGGACGACGATGCGGGGGAGCCGCAGGGAGGGGTCGCTCCGGCCTACCTTCTCGTTATAGTCGTCTATGTGACGGGCTCCGGCGGCGGCGAAGCGGCGGTACCGTTCGTCCATCTCGTGGGCCACCCACCGCAGCACCCGACCGATCCGCTCCAGTTCCACTTCGGTGTGCCCCAGAAGGTGCGGGAGGCCGTTGAAATGGACCAGTTCCACCATCTTGGGGTCAATCATCACGAATCGCAGTTGGTCGGGCCGGTTGGTCATCGCCAGGCATGTCGCCAGGGCCTTGATACAGACGGATTTGCCGGAGCCGGTAGTGCCCGCAATGAGCAGGTGGGGCATTGTGCTCAGGTCGGCCACCACCGGGGTCCCTGCGACGTCTTCTCCCAGCGCGACGGTCAGGGGGGAATCGGTCGCGGCGAAGGCATCGCTCTCCATCACCGAACGGAGGGAGACCCGGCTGACTCGGTCGTTGGGGACCTCAATGCCCACAACAGACCGACCGGGGACGGGGGCCTCAACCCGCAGGGAGGGAGCCGCCAGGGCCAGCGCCAGGTCGTCGGCCAGGGCCGCAATCTGGCTGACCCGGACTTTGTGGGGGCGCCGCTGGCCGTCGGGGCCGGGCCGTTCGGTGAAGCCCGGAGCGATACCGAACTGAGTGACGGCGGGGCCGCGCCGGACCTCCACGACCTGGACGGGGAGTCCGAACTGGGCCAGCGTCTCCACGATGATGCGGCTTTTGCGGCGCACTTCCTCGTCGGAGAGACCGACCTCCTCCCCTTCATCCAGCAGGTCCAGCGGTGGGAGGGAAGGTTGGGGAGGGAGGACGGTCTCCGGCCAGGGGGTGGGCGCCGCGCGGGCCGGCGCCGCCGGTGCGGGCGTCGGCGGCGGGGCAGCCGGTGCAGGACGTTCGGCAGGAGACGGGGCCGGAGCCGACGGGACCGATGGAGCCGGGCGGGGAGCCGGTCGGGCAGCGGGCTGGGCGGGACGGGTCGCGCGGGGGCGGGCCGGGGTGGGGAGGGCGCGGCGTCGCCCCAGCCGCTCCCGGACGTCGGCCAGGGTCCAATCCAGGGCCAACCCCAGCCCCAGCAGGGTAAAGAGGGTCAGCAGGACCCCGGCCACCAGAGGGCCCAGGTAGAGGGAAAGGATGTGGGAGAGAGCCCAGCCGATGACCCCTCCGCCCCATCCGCTCTGGAGGAGAGCCCAGGGGTCCCGGCGGCCCAGCAGCAGATGGGTGAGGGCCAGCAGGCCGAAGAAGAGCAGTTCCAATCCGACCACCGGTCGCCACCGCCAGGCGATGGGGCGGTCCAGATGGTGCTGGAGAATAAGGACTCCGCCCCATCCAATGGCGAAGGCGACGGGCACTGCTCCCCAGCCAAATATGAACTGGAGAGCGCGGAGCCAGGCATCCGTCCAGCGCCCGGAGGTCACCCGCAGGAGGGTGAGGAACGTCAGGAGGGATAGCAGGATCAGGCCCACCGCCAGGGTCTGCTGGGCGATGGGGCTGGTCAGCCATCCCCACCAGGGCCGGCCGGGCGGCCGGGAGGCCGGTTTCTCCCCCGATGTTCCCTTTCGGTGTGTACTCATTTTCGGATACTATTCAGCCTCTTCACCCCACCCCCAGCGGCGCAGCCGCTGGGGGTGGGGTGAGGGCCGGAATGGGCATCCCCCGCTCCCCGAAAAACCTACACTTGTCAGGAGGGGGCCAGGGGGAGGGGTGAGGCCCATCACCTGGCAGGCGATAAAACAGACACCTGGAATTTTAATGCCTTCCCAAAGTGTCCGATTCCGTTCGGAAAATGAACCATCCCGGCGCTTCCCACCCGGGTCCCGCCGGGATAACCGCACAGGTGGAAATATTTTCTTATTACCCCCTCTCGCTGGTTTGGGGCGGTTTGTAAATTTTCTTTTCCGCCCCATCGCCCCAAAAGCCAAAGTTCAGGGGGAAGGGTGAGGCTCCATCAAGACGCCGTCGCCGGTTCGGCGGCCTGACGGAGGCTGAGCCCCAGGCGTCGGCGGGCGGCGTCTACATAGATGACCCGCAACCGGACGGTCATCCCTTCCCAGACCACGTTGCGCGGATGGAGAAATTGGCCTTCGGCCAGTTCGGAAAGGTGGATCAAGCCCTCCACTCCCTCCTCTACCTGGGCAAATGCACCGAACTCCACCACGTTGGTGATGACCCCCTGGACAATCTGCCCCACCTGGTACCGCTCCTCAACGGTGCGCCAGGGGTCCGGCTGGACCCGTTTCAGGCTCAGGCCGACCCGCCCGCGCTCCCGGTCCACATTCAGCACCGAGACCCGTACCTCCTGGCCTGGACGGAGCAGTTCGGCGGGGTGATTGACGCGGCTCCAGGAGAGTTCGGAGATGTGGATCAGTCCCTCCAGGCCGCCCAGGTCCACAAACGCGCCAAAGGAGCAGATGTTGGTCACCCTCCCTGTACAGACATCCCCCGGCTGCAGGCGCTCCAGCAGGGCTTTCCGGCGTTGCTCCTCCGAATGGGTGGCCCGTTCGGAGAACACCAGCCGTTGGCGGTCCGGGTCCACCTCAATGACATGGAGGCGCAGCGTCTGACCGATACGGGCGCGCAGGGCTTCTTCCCGTTCCCGCTCATCCAAATAAGGAGAGAGGTCGGCCAGATGGGAAACCGGGACGAAGCCCTGGCGGCCGTTCCAGTCCACCAGCAGGCCGCCCCGATTGTAGCCGACCACCGGCAGGGTCAAGATGGCCTTCTCTTCCATGGCGCGGATCGCTTCGGCCCAACGACCGTCGTTCGGGGAAGATAGATGAGCCCCGACCGTCTTCGTCTCCAGGCCCAGTCCCCGCCATATCTCCTCCGGGTCCACGGGGGGGGCCGGATGGCGGCTGTATTCGCCTTCCCTCATAAGGGTCTCCCAGTACTCTTCCGTATACGGTGCGTTTCCTGGCAGGAACTCCATACGAACTAACCTCCTTCCCCAGACTCATGAAGAATTTGCTCCACCGCTTCATTGAGTTTCCTCAAAAACCGGGCCGCGCTGTGGTTGTTCCTGGCTGCCCGTTCCAGGCTAAAGTAGCGGCTAATCGTTTTTGCCATTTCCATTTTTGAAACATTTTGATGGTATTTCTGGAAAAACAGGGTTTTCAGCGTATCTACCGGATCTGGCAGGGAATCTGTAAGGTCGCCGAAAGATTGACCCGTGGCCTTCCGAACGGCCTCAGAATCCGCCAGCAGCCATGCCTCCAGCATTGGTGCTGCGACACAGACGACCGCTTCGGGTTCCCCTCGCAAACTTTCCAGACGCTTCGCCGTGGCGGGTGGGCAGGGGTCTTTCTCCTGATCCAGTACGAAGAAAATCCGCTGGCATCGCTTGAGGCGCAAATCCCGGAGATATTGGGACGCCTTCTCAATTAACCGGGAACGGGCACCAGCGTTAATGATCGTCGCCGTTATGCCCTTCCGCTGGAGCCATGGGCATAGGCTATTTCGTAGGAGGGTTTCCAGCGTTTTTCCTTCCACCACAAAGCCGATTCGCGCCATTTACGGTCTCCCCCCTTCCAGGTAACCCTGGAGCCAGAGTTCATCCAGCGTCCAGTGCTGGAGGAAGTCCTGAATATGCTCCACGCTGTCGGCCCGTACAACTCGGGTGCATCCTTCCACTTTGTCCATCAAATAGACCTCTTCGGGCCGGCAATGCCGGACGAACTCAGCGCTGTGGGTTGTAACAATAATCTGGGTTTGAGGAGAGACTTCCCGCATTAACTCCACCAGTGATTCCAGGAGAACGGGGTGGAGGTTCCGCTCCGGCTCCTCTACAAAAATCGCAGTTGGCGGGAGTTTAGACCATAATAGTGCGTTGAGCAGAATCAGCAGGCGGATCGTGCCATCTGAAAGGGCGGTAGGGGGAAAGGATCCCCGCATCCCCTTTTCCTGTACCTCAAAGGCGATGCGCCCATCGGATAGTAGTTTCGTCCTCCAGTCCTCAAAGCCCGGCACCATATCCTGGAGCCATAACCGAATTCGCTCCCCGGTCTCTCCGTTGGCCGAGCGAAGGGTATGAAGCACTGCGGCCAGATTGTCGCCGGTTTCAGAAACAAAGAGGGGGTGCTGACTTTCAGCGGGCTGTCGGGCCTGCTGGATCAGAGGATCGTAAAAGCGCCATCTCAGAAACGCATCGCTGATCAGAGGGGACGTAAGGGAGAGAAAGCGAGTCTGTACAAACAGCGCCCTGCGGTTTTCTTTGCCCACAGGAATTTTTTGAGTTTTTTCCGACCACCCCCGGACCTCCACCACCTCCTGGTCTCTGGTAAATCCGGAGATTTCCCGTTGTTCTTCCGAGCCCTCTGGAATCCCTGTTAAAGACCCGCGTTCTGCGACCACGGTCAGCTCCCGATTGAACGTCAGGCTATATTCAAAATGAAGGTTGCGGAAATTCTGCCGCTTCCTCCGACTCAAGAAGACTTCCAAAGATTCTTCCCCTCTGCCAGTGACCTCAAAATGGACATATGGTTGTTTCCGGCGTTTGCAGCGCAGGAGAGGCCATCCGCCCCGGCGAGCCACAGCCGCCTCCAGTCCATCGGCAATGCAATCCCGCAGAAAGCGGAAAGCGTCTATTAGGTTGGACTTCCCCGCCGCGTTGGGTCCGACGAAAACACTGAACGGAGAGAGCCGAAGGCTCAACTCGTCCCCAAATGACTTGAAATTGGTTATCTTTATCTCTTCAATCATTGATCCTCCTCTGGGAAGCGGCACCGCTCCGGGCCCGCTCCTCCCGCTCCATCTCCGCCAGAATACGGGCCAGTTCCTGGATGGCGATGCGCTGTTTGCGGTAGAAGTCGGATTCGCTCATCGCCAGCCGCATGGCCACGTCCCGCACCCGATAGCCCTTGATGAATTTCAGTTCCAGGATGTTGTAGAGCAGCCACTCGGTGGCCGTCAGACTGCGCTCCCCCTCGGGTCGCAACCGCTCAATGGCCCGCAGGAGGACGGCCCGCAGCGCGTTGACGGGCCCCCCGTGGTCGTCCGAAGCGCGCTCCACCACTTGCAGGTTCAGTAGGGGACTGCGGGTCAGTTTGGGGCCGCCCCAGTAGTGGTCCAGCGCGTCCCATACCCAGCGCGGGAAGTCCGGCGTGGCCAGGGGGTCGGCCAGACGGGCCAGCGCCGGTGCCCCCTCGTAGCGCAGCATCTCCCGCCGCCGCTGGATTTCTTCAATCTGGGGGATAATCCGCTCCAGGACACTGAACAACGCCTGCTGAACCATCCGGTCTTCCAGAGCGGCCTCTATCTGGCCCGCCAGGGAGCGCAGGAAGTCCCGTTCCTCGGCGCTCAGGTCCATCTCCGGTGAACGGGCCTGGAGCCCCAGAATGCCGATCAAATCGTCGTCGGAGCGGGAGCGCAGCGGCAAGAGCCAGTATCCATCCCAGACGTAGAGGTCGCCGGAAGGCTGGATCCGCCCCGCCAGCGCGCCGATCCCACTGGCGGGGAGGGAGAGGTCGGAGCCCATCGCGCCGCAGACGACCTCTATTCTCGCCTGGCCCCCCTCCACCACGGCCACAAACGCAGTGGGGGTCCGGAGAAGGTCACAGAGAGCGGTCAGGATGTTCTCCAGGAACTGCCGCAGGTCGGTGGTGGTCAGTAAGCGGTTGCTCAGGCTCTGGATCCAGGCAATCTCCTGCTCATCCCGCCGGTAGAGGAGACGGTCAATCAGTGGCTTGCTCCACTCCACGCCCAGTTGGACCAACAGAATAGCGATGACGACGCCGAAGAGGGTCAGTTGGAGGGGGGAGAGACCCAGCAGTCCACCCGACTGAGACGCGGCGATGATAATAGCCACGACGACGGTCGCCTGGAAGGGGCCGCGCAGGAGATAGCGGACGAAGCGATGCTTGACCACCCGGTCGGGGGTAAGGGCGCCGAAAAAGGCAACGGTGTAGGCCATCATCATCAGCATGCTGCCCACGAAAAGGTTGCCCAGGACCAGCAGGAGCCAGAGGAGGACGGCGGGAAGGCGCTGCGGCCATCCCGTCAGCACCAGGTAGGGGAAGACGCCAATGGGTGGGGCCAGGGAGGCCAGGGCCAGGTAAGCCATCCGGCGGCGGGAAGTGGAGGTGAGGCAGCGCTCCCAGGCCCGGAGGACGTTCGTCAGACCCCAGAAGATAAAGAGGGCAAAGTAGAGGGAGAAAAACCAGAACTGAGGGCCGGCGCGCAGGTGGATGGTCCCGATCTGCAGGATGCCGTCCCAGACGATGCGGTCGGTGAGGAGAGCGCCCAGCAGGATGACGCCGCCCAAGGCGTAGGCGCCCCCGATTCCCCATATCCGCCGACGGCTGCGGTCATTCGTGGTCTCTAACAGCGCACCGGTAAAGTGGAAGTAGGCGGCCGGGGTGAAGGCGATCCCCACCCACTGGAATCGGAGCCATTCCAGGGCGACCTCCACTGGCGCCGCGACAATGACCAGTTCCACAAAATAGACGATGAGGACGCAGAACAGGAGGGCGCTGAAAATCTGGGCCACCCGGTTGCGGAAGTTGTAGAGCAACAGATAAATCGCCAGGGCGAAGGAGAGGATAACGATGCCCGATGTCAGCAGGATATTCAGAAGTTGAAGGACGCCTATCCCGTTCACCATCCCCATCGTCTCAACGCAGATGGAACCCAAACAGCAGCGCGATATCTTGATTTCGCCAGTGACGGTCGTGGTATCCTCGGAAGGAAAGGCCCAGCGCCCGGCAGAAACAGATCGCCGGATAGTTGCGGGTGGGCACTTCCATCATCAATTCGTCCAGTCCCTTGCCGGAGGCCCAGGAGATGACCTCCGCCATCAGGGCGCGGCCCACTCCCTGCCGCCGTCGGGCCGGGTCCACTACCAGGTCGTATACCCACGCCAGACCGTGCCCCGCCAGGGAGCGCGCCGTCACATATCCGATAATGCTTCTCTCTTCGGCCACCAGGAACAGGTCGCACTCTTCCCATCCGGCGATCAATTCCTTCCCCTGGCGGGGGTATGGGACGGGGATGGCTCGGGGCAGGCGCACCGGCTGAAAAGTAAGGGTGATCCTCCCCTGTTGTTCGTGCTCTTCCATCCGCCAGGCGTGGTCGGTGAGGATGGAGTGGTCCAGTTTCAGGCAGGACTCCATGTCGGCAGGTCGGGCTTTGCGGATGTGCATACGCTGATCTCTGTGCCGGGATAGGGGTACAATTCAGGCTACCCGGTAACTACCTGCGCCGGGGGCTAAAAGCCCAATAGCACTAACTTTTTCGGCGCGCTGGCCTCATCCCTCCCCCGGCCCCTCCCTCAACTTTGGCCTTTTTGCCCAAAGTCTTCCTGGATAGGCCTCCAAGATAGGCCTCCAACCGCTTCCCAAGCGTAAAAGAAAGATTATTTTTCACTGCGGCGGCTTTGCCGCCGCAGTGAAAAATATTTTCTTTGCCATCAGGGCAGGTAGTTACGGTGACACTTTTTGCTCCCCTCTCCCGCTCGCCTTCGGCGGCATAGGCCCTCATCCCTTCCCCGACCTCTCCTCTCCCGAATCGCACCACGGCGCTGGTGAGCGGGTCATCCTGGACAAACGCTTCAAAGTCCGGATGTTACCATCCGGACGAGATTGGGCCACAGGGTTAGATGGCCGGATGTGACGTATAGATTCTACCATCAGAAAGAATAAGAAGCAAGTCCCATCCGACCGGTGGATGACGGGCGTACCCTCTTGACAGACCGCCCAGATAATGCTAAACTCCCCGCGCGGCATCCAGCCGCCAACCATACCCCCAACCCCAAAGGAGGCTTCAATGCGTCTGGACTACAAGAAAGTCTTCCTCATCGGCTTCGGCTTCTTCGCCACCAGTGTGATGTGGGCCGTCTACAACACCTATGTGCCCGTCTTCCTCCAGGCCGGCGACCCGGCCTTTGATGCCAAACTGGCCGTGCAGACCTTCGGCTTCGGCCTCAGCGCCACCCTCACCGGCTTCATTATGACGCTGGATAACATCGCCGCCTTCTTCATCCAGCCGATAATGGGCCCCATCAGCGACCGCACCTATACCCGCATCGGCCGCCGGATGCCCTACATCATCACCTGCGCGCCCATCGCGGTCCTGGCCTTCGCCCTTATCCCGCTGGCCCCCCAGATGATCCCACCGGAACTGAACGGGCAGGTGGACAAACTGGGCGGCCTCTTCGCCTTCTTCGTCGTTTCCCTCGGCGTGATGCTCCTGGCGATGGCCGTCTTCCGGACGCCCGTCATCGCGCTGATGCCGGACCTGGTCCCTTCCCCCCTGCGCTCCCAGGCCAACGGCGTCATCAACCTGATGGGGGGTCTCGGCGGGATTCTGGCCTTCCTCATTGGCGGCCTGCTCTACAAAATCTACCGCCCCCTCCCCTTCTGGTTCGGCGGGTTGCTCACCCTCATCGCCGTCGCCATCCTCTTCTGGAAGGTCAAGGAGCCGAAGGAACTGGTGGAGGCGGCCCGTCACGAGGAGGGACTGGGCGTCTTCCGGGGACTGCGCAACATCCCCCGGGAGAACGTCCGCAGCCTGACCTTCCTCATCCTGGCCATCTTCTGCTGGTTCGTGGGCTACAACGCGGTGGAGACCTTCTTCAGTTCCTACGGGGTGGCCGTTCTGGGGGTCAGCGAGGCGACCGCCGGGATGATCCTCAGCGTCGCCTACGTCACCTTCATTCTGTTCTCCATCCCCAGTGGCATCATCGCCAGCCGTATCGGGCGAAAGCGCACCATCCTCATCGGGCTGGTCATCTTCACCATCGTGTTGGTGATTGCGTTCTTCACGCCCATCGTCCCGGTGATTATCGGGCTGCTGGCGGTCGGCGGCCTGGCATGGTCGCTGGTCAACATCAACAGCCTGCCGATGGTGGTGGATACGTCCACTTCTGAGGAGGTTCTGGGGACGTATACGGGGCTCTACTACGTGGCCGGGACGCTGGCGGCGGTGGTGGGGCCCATCCTGAACGGGTGGGTGATTGACCTGACGGGGCGTAACTACAACACCATTTTCCTGGTCACTCCGGTGTTCTTTGTGCTGGCGATTCTCTGTATGCTGGGCGTGACGAAGGGCGAGGCCAAGACGGCCGCCTGACCGGCACCTGTGCCAGCACCATTCCGACCAGCATCAGGCCGCCGCCCGTCCACTGAACCGGGGCGAGTCGTTCTCCCAGCAATAGCCCGCCGAAGAGGGCGGCGAAGACGGATTCCAGGCTCAGGATGACGGCGGCGACGGTGGGGGGCGCGTCCCGCTGGCCCAGCATCTGGAGGTTGTAGCCCACGACGACGGAGAAGACGGCCGTATAGAGGACGGTCCACCCGACAGGCCGGAGCGCCTCCCAGGAGGGGGATTCGGTCACCAGGCCGACGGCCAGGCTCAGGAGTCCGCAGGCCAGATACTGCATCGCGGCCAGCCGCAGCGGCTCCGTCCCCCCGACCCACTGGCCGATCAGGATGACGTGCAGCGCGTAGAGGGCCGCCGACACCAGCACCAGGCTGTCGCCCGGTGCCAGGGAGAGGCGGCCCTCGGCGCTGAGGAGGAAGAGTCCCGTTGCGGCCAGCAGGGAGGCCAGCCACGCGTTCCCGGCCGACCGCTGGCGCCAGAAAAGGGCCAGGAGGATCGGCACCAGGACGACGTAGAGGCCGGTGATGAAGCCGGCCTTTCCGGCGGTGGTGAAGGCCAGCCCGGCCTGCTGGAAGGCGGCCCCGGCGGAGAGGACCAGTCCCGTCAGCGCGCCGCCGCCGACTTCCCGCCGGGAGAGGCCGCGCAGTCGGCGCCCGGCCATCGCCAGGACCAACAGTCCTCCCAGCAGGAAGCGGAGGCCGTTGAAGAAGAGCGCCCCGAGATAGGCGGCGGCGATTTTGCAGGGGACGAAGGTGCTCCCCCAGGCCAGCGCCGCTCCCAGCAGCATCAGGTTGGCCGTCCACTGCCGTTGTGTCATACAGAATCACAGAATCAGAGAATCAAAGAATCAGCGAATTGCGATTCGCTGATTCTTTGATTCTCCTACTTGGCGTAATCTACGGCGCGGGTTTCCCGGATGACCGTCACCTTGATCTGGCCCGGGTACTCCATGCCCTCCTCAATCTTGCGGGCGATGTCGCGGGAGAGTTGGATGGCGCCCAGGTCGTCCACATCCTCGGGCTTGACGATGATGCGGATTTCCCGCCCGGCCTGAATGGCGAAGGACTCGGCGACGCCGGGGAAGGAAGACGCCAGTTCCTCCAGCGCACGGATGCGCTTGATGTATTGCTCCAGACTCTCCCGCCGGGCACCGGGACGGGCACCGGAGATAGCGTCGGCGACCTCCACGATGATGGCTTCCAGGCTCTGCTGGTCGGCTTCGTGGTGGTGGGACTCAATGCAGTGGACCACCTCCTCGGGCACCCCGTACCGGCGGCAGATTTCGGCACCGATGAGGGCGTGGGTGCCCTCCACCTCAAAGTCCACGGCCTTGCCGATGTCGTGGAGCAGGCCGCCCAGACGGGCCACCTCCACGTTGGCCCCCAGTTCCGCGGCCAGCATCGCGGCCAGTTTCGCCGTCTCAATGGCATGGGCGTGCTGGTTCTGGCCGTAACTGGTGCGGAAGCGGAGTTTCCCCAGCAGTTTGACCAGTTCGGGATGGAGGCTGGCGACGCCGCTCTCGTAGACCGCTCGCTCGCCTTCCTCCCGGATGAGTTGCTCCACCTCTTTCTGAGCATCCGCCACGACCTTCTCAATACGGCCCGGGTGGATGCGGCCGTCGGCGATGAGCCGCTCCATGGCCCGACGGGCGGCTTCCCGCCGCACGGGGTCAAAACAGGAGATGGTGATGGTTTCCGGCGTGTCGTCCACCACCACGTCCACCCCGGCGACCTGCTCAAAGGTGCGGATGTTGCGCCCGCCGCGCCCGATGATGCGGCCCTTCATCTCGTCGGAGGGGAGGTCCACCGAGGAGACCGTCAGTTCGGCCACTTGCTCGCCGGCCATCCGCTGGATGACGGTGGTGAGGATTTTGCGGGCCCGACGTTCGCCCTCCTCGCGGGCCTCCTGCTCAATCTCCCGAATGATCCGCGCCATTTCCTGGCGGGTGTTCTCGGCGACAATCCGCAGGAGTTCCTCCCGGGCCTCCTCCAAACTCATCCGGGCGACCTCCTCCAGGGCCTTTGTCCGTTCTTCCTGGAGTTTCTCCAGTTCGTTCCGCTGCCGGTCCAGCGCGCTCTGCCGCTTATTGAGCATCTGCTCGCGCTTATCCAGCGCTTCCTGCCGCTGGTCCAGTTTCTCCCGCCGTTGCTGGAGCCGCTCTTCCTCCCGTCGCAGGTTATTCCGCCAGCGCTCCACTTCCGTCTGGGCCTCGTTGCGGACCTGCATGGCCTGGTCCTGAGCGGCCAGCACGATTCGCTGGGCCTCGCTGTTGGCCTCTTCCAGGACTCTCTGGGCCTCTTCCCGGGCCTGATGGATGATGCTCCCCTTGCGGGAAGCGGCATACCAGTATCCAACCCCAATCCCTGCACCCACTGCAATGAGCAAACCGATGATCCAGAGTAACGTTTCCATAGGTCATTTCCTCAAACACAGGATGGAAGAAGCAAGATGCACTGCTTCGGTGCCTCTTTGTTTTGCTGCGCGGTGGACTCCGCGCGCCGACTTAATCGGCAGATTCTTCGGGGCCGATGTCGGCCAGGGCCTGCTGGACGATGGCCCGAACCACGCCGTACGAAAAGCCCCGACGGAGCAGGTAGTCGGTCAGCCGACGGCGGAAGAGGTCCGGGGCCAACCCCCGGAGTTTGCGGCGGGCCGTCTCTGCCGCCCGCGCGGCGGCCTCCTCTTCGTCGTACTCCGCCAGCGCTTCCTCTATGGCCGACTCGTCCACCCCTTTCTGATAGAGTTCCTGCCGGAGGGCGATGGCCCCCCGGGGGTTATACTGGAGGCGGTTCTGGACCCAGTAGCGGGCGAACTCCCGGTCGTCTACCAGCCCGCTGCGGCGCAGCCGCTCCAGGACCTCCCCGGCCGTCTCCGCGTCGTATCGTTCGGCGAGCCGCTCCCGGATTTCCGCCTCGCTCCGGGGGCGGTAGGAGAGGAGGTCCAGCGCGCGCTCGGCGGCCCGCTCGGCGGTATCCCGTTGCCGGAGACGGGCGATGTCTTCGTCGGAAAGGACCTGCCCCACCCGCAGGCGGGCCGCCTCTATAGCGGCCAGCCCGAAGGCAAAGCGGCCGTCCAGATAGACGTTGACCCGATTCCGGTTGCGCTTCTGGACTTTGAGCGCCGTGATTTGCCCGCCCATTGGCCCTCAACATAGCGCCGCGCGCCGTAGCCTGGAGGCCACGGCGCGCGGCGCATGCCCAGAGAGGTCCGACCCGAACGGTTCTCCCCGAAAATCGGGCTGGCGTAGACGGAGCCGGAAAATGCCCGCTCTCAACCCAGGAGGCTCACCCAGTACAGGCCTTCCGGTTCAGAGCGGAATGCGGATCCTACGCCGCAAAGAGAAAATGCTCTATGTCCATATCGCCACTCACAGGAGTGCCGATGCGGCCCGAAAAATCACCTGTCGGATCGGATGACAGGACAGTCTGCCTTGCCGTGGCCTGGCTGACGTTACGCCGGTTCCACGTCTTCGGTGATGAGGGGCGGAGGGGCTTCCATGGCCCGTTCCCGAATCTGCTGCTCCAGTTCGGCGGCGACCTCCAGATGGTCCCGCAGGTACTGTTTGGCGTTCTCCCGCCCCTGAGCGATGTTCTGCCCCTGGTAACTATAGAACGATCCCCGCTTCTCTATCAGGCCGTACTGGACGGCCAGGTCCAGGATGTCCCCTTCCCGGCTGATGCCTTTGCCGTAGATGATGTCAAACTCGGCGACCCGGAAGGGGGGTGCGACTTTGTTCTTGGTCACGCGTACCCGGGTGCGGCTGCCGATGACCTCTCCCTTCTCCTTGATGCCGGTGACCCGCCGGACATCCAGGCGGACGCTGGCGTAGAACTTGAGGGCCCGGCCTCCGGTGGTTGTCTCCGAACTGCCGAAGACGACGCCGATTTTCTCCCGCAACTGGTTGGTGAAGATCATCGCGGTATTGGACTGCTTGATGGCGCCGGAGAGTTTCCGCAGGGCCTGGCTCATCAATCGGGCCTGAAGGCCGGGGTGGGAATCCCCCATTTCGCCCTCAATCTCGGCGCGGGGAACCAGTGCGGCGACCGAGTCAATGACGACGACGT
Source organism: uncultured Anaerolineae bacterium (assembly GCA_937942115.1). Taxonomy (GTDB): domain Bacteria; phylum Chloroflexota; class Anaerolineae; order B4-G1; family DUEL01; genus SpSt-77. The sequence continues at coordinate 20,817 of CALDFY010000227.1, forward strand.
CCACAGCGCCGCTCCGGACCAGGGTCTCCGCGATTTCCAGTGCCTGCTCGCCGGTATCCGGTTGGGCAATGTAGAGGTTATCCACGTCCACACCGCACGCTTCTGCGTATTCCGGGTCCAGAGCATGCTCCATATCAATGTACGCTGCCACACCCCCGCGCTTCTGAGCCTCGGCGACAATGTGGAGGGCCAGGGTGGTCTTGCCGGCGCCGTCGGGGCCGTAGATTTCGGTGACCCGGCCGCGCGGGATGCCGCCCACGCCCAGCGCGATATCCAGGGAGAGCGCCCCGGTGGGGATGACGTCCACGGCCAGTTGGGTAGCCTCACCCAGACGCATCACTGTCCCTTCACCGAACCGCTTGGTCAGGGTTGCCAGAGCCGCTTCCAGTGCTTTTTGTCGCCCTTCCTCTTTCATCCCCTTCATGAGACCACCGCCTCCGGCTGGTAGGTAGCAAACCGATGATTGATATTAAGTGTACTACGAAAGTGGGGAAAAGGCAAATTCGCATAATTACCTACCCTGATGGCTGGGATGCCCCCTTCCGCCCGCCGCTGAAGCGGCAGGCTCAGATCCCCAAGCCCTGACGGGCTATCCGGAAGCCCCTGAAAGGGGCTTTTCGCCCAATGGTGCGAACATTGGCCCCCACCCCCCTTTATCCCCCCTCCCCCATCGCGGCGCTTGGGGGAGGGGGGAAGGGGAAGGGTTTTGCGGCGGCCGAAG
>CALDFY010000228.1 GCA_937942115.1 uncultured Anaerolineae bacterium
AGAAGGGCGGGAGCGGCTGGTGGAGACGGCGACCCGTCTGGGGGTGCCGGTGGAGCGGACGGGGAGCCTGGCTCTGGCCGTGACGGAGGAGGAGGCGGAAGCGCTGCGGGCCTCGGCGACCTCCTCCAGCCGAAGGGCCCCGGTTGGGCAGACCTCCGGGCAGCGGAAGCAATCTTCCTCGCAGATGCCGGGGAAGCGCAGGGCGCGGCGGCCATCCCCATCCTGCAGGGAAATCAGAGAAGCCGGGCAGACCGAAGAGCAGGCCCGACATCCGAAGCACCGGTCCGGGTTGACGAGAAGTCCCCTCATCGCCCCCTCCTTTCCAGGCCAGCGGCCCACTCCTGCCCGGCCACCGCCCGTCGCCAGGCGGCGAAGTCGGCCAGCGCGCGCTTCACCCCGTCCAGCAGGATGTTCACCGGGTCGGCGTCCACGCCGTGGGGGATTTTGTCAAACTTCGGAGGCGCCGTCGTGTCAAGCCAGATGATAATGCTGCCGGAGTCGCATCCGGTCACATTTTCCGTGAAAGAAGCGGTCAGTTGACAGAGGGATTCAATCTCTGTATAATGCGAGAAAATCACAACCCAGCCATACGTCCTGGGGGAGATCAGGGGTGGAGCGCACAGAGCATCCGGTGGATGCGTGCGATGTAGTGGTGGTGGGCGCGGGGATTGTGGGCGCGGCGGTGGCGGCCCGGCTGGCCCGGCAGGGCATGCAGGTGGCGGTCCTGGAGGCTCAGCAGGTCGCAGGCGGCGCGACCGGCCGCAGCGCCGGCCTGCTGCTGACCGGAATGCCCGGCCATTACTCCTGGGCTGTTCAGTCCTTCGGACGGGAGACGGCGCGGGCGCTATGGGAACTCTCCGTAGAAGGGCGGGAGCGGCTGGTGGAGACGGCGACCCGTCTGGGGGTGCCGGTGGAGCGGACGGGGAGCCTGGCTCTGGCCGTGACGGAGGAGGAGGCGGAAGCGCTGCGGGCCTCGGCGGAACTGCTGCGGGAGGACGGCTTTGACGCCTGGTTCGGCAAGACCGACCCGCTGCGGCGGGGATTCCGGGCGGCCCTGCGGTCCCCCGACGATGGCGTGGTGGATGCGGCCGACCTGACGCGCGCCCTTCTGGCCTCCGCGCCGGTCGTCGTCCACACCGGCACCGAAGTCCAGGCCCTGGAGGCCGAGGGCGCCGACATTCGGGTCTGGGCGTACCGGCGGACGGTCCGCTGCGGCGCGGTGGTCCTCTCCACCGGAGGGTACGCCCCGACCCTGGAGCCGGCCCTCTCCCGCTGGGTGAATCCGGGACAGGCCCTGTGGGTGGTGGCCCGTCCGGATGAATCCCCGCAGGCTCTCCTCTGCTACGCCGACTACGGCTACGAGTATGCCCGTTCTTTGCCGGATGGCTCTCTCCTCCTGGGCGCGTGGCGCTATCCCCGGCGCCCATCCTCATCCGAAGATTCTCCCGACCCGGATACGGCGCTGCGGGAGGGACTTTCCCGATTCATCCGCCGGTATTTCCCGGCGGTGGAGGGGAACGTCCTCCGGCGCCAGAGCGGGACGATGGGCTGTACTCCTGACGGTGTGCCCGTTGTGGGCGCGTTAGCGCACCTGCCCGGCGTCTATTTCGCCCTGGGACTGGGGGGCTGGGGGCTCTCGTGGGCTTTCGTCGTGGCCGAGCGGTTGGTGGAGATGATGGTGGAAGGGGCGTCGGCCGGGTTGCTGGATGCAGAGAGGGAAACCTGCAGAGCGTAGGAGGTGACGGGATGGATGTTCGGGAGCGGATAGCCGAACTGGAGCGCCGGATTGCCGACCTGCGGGCCCGTCTGCCCAAACATTCGGTGCCCCCGGCGATGATCCAGGAACTGGAGAGTCTGGAGGAAGAACGGGAACGGTTGCTCCGGGAGTTGGAGGGGGTAGAAGGTGAGACTGGGCGCCCATGAATCCATTGCCGGCGGCCTCCACCTGGCCTTTGAACGGGCCCGTACGGTGGGGTGCGACGCCGTCCAACTCTTCGTCAAATCCAACCGGGCCTGGGCAGTCAAGCCGCTGACGGAGGAGGATATTCGCCTGTTCAAAGAGAAAGCCGCCGAGACGGGCATCTTTCCGGCCGTGGGGCATGCGTCCTATCTGCTGAACCCCGCCGCGCCGGAGGAAGACCTCTGGCGGCGGTCCCGGGATACCCTCATCATAGAACTGGAGCGGTGCGAGGCGCTGGACATCCCCTATCTGGTGCTGCATCCGGGCTCCCATATGAATGCCGGGGAGGAGGAAGGGCTGAGACGGGTGGCCCGGGCGCTGGGGGAGGTCCACGCGGCCACGCGCGGCTTCCGGGCCCGCATTCTGCTGGAGACGACTGCCGGGCAGGGGACCAATCTGGGCTACCGGTTTGAGCAACTGGCCTGGCTGATAGAGAACACGCCGGAGGGGGAGCGGCTGGGAGTCTGCCTGGATACGTGCCATACTTTCGCCGCCGGCTACGAATTGCGGACGCCGGAGGGATACGAGGCGACACTGCAGGAGTTTGACCGGATGATCGGCCTCTCCCGCCTCCTGGCGGTCCACCTCAACGACAGCAAAAACGGCCTGGGCAGCCGGGTGGACCGTCACGAGCACATCGGCAAGGGGGTGCTGGGTCTGGAGACGTTTCGGAGGGTGGTCAACGACCCGCGCCTGGCCGCGCTGCCGGGCCTGTTGGAGACCCCCAAGAGCGACGACCTGCACGAGGATATAGAGAATCTGGCCGCTCTTCGGTCCCTCATCCAGCCGGTAGCCGGAAGGGGGTAGCCGGAAGGGGGCGGTGGTCAGTCGTCAGTCGTCTGTGGTCAACATAGAAGTTCCCCCATACTGGGAAGAACTGAACCTGGAGGGCCTCTCCGGCGTTCTGATGGTCATCGGGGCGCCGGATACGGGGAAATCCACCTTCGCCCGGTACCTCTACACCCGCCTCTGCGCGCTTCACGAACGGGTGGCGTTTATTGACGGCGACATCGGGCAGGCCAGTCTGGGACCGCCGACGACGATGACGCTGGTCCTGCGGCAGAGCGGAGAGGTGGGGTTTCCCCCCGGCGGCCCGCGCGTGCGGGTCTTTGTGGGCGCCAATTCCCCCCGGGGGCATATGTTGCCCACCCTGATCGGCGTCTACAAACTGGTCCGGCGGGCGCAGGAACTGGGCGCCACGGTGACGGTCCTGGACACCACGGGGTTGATCGGGCCGGAGCAAGGGGGCCCGGCGCTGAAGCAGGCGAAGGTGGACCTCCTGGAACCCGCCGTCGTCTTTGCCATTCGGCAGGGAAATGAACTGGAGCCGATTCTGGGCCCGCTGCGTCATTCGGCCCGTACGCGCGTCGTGGAATTGCCCGCCGCTCCGGCGGTCCGGCCCCGGGATAAGGTGGCCCGTCGGGCCCACCGCGCCCGTCTCTTCGCTCGCTATTTCGCCAACGCTTACCCGCTGGAAATCTCCTGGGCCCGTCTGGCGGTGTTCCCGGCTCCCCGCTTCAGCCGATACCAACTGGTGGCGATGGAGGACCGCCGGGGGTTTGCGCTGGCCCTGGGCATCGTTCTGGAAGCCGACCCCGCCCGAAAAACGGTCCTTCTCCTCACCCCGGCCCACTCCCTGAACAATGTGGACGCTCTGCGGGTGGGGGATGTGGGGGTGAACCCGGAGACCTGGGAGGATACCCGTATGGATGAAAACGACCGGCGTCTGGCAGACGCCGGTCGTCTGAATCATTCAAGTGCTTGTGCGTGGTGAGCGGTGGAACGAAATCGGGGCGGCAAAGCCGCCCCGATTGCTTTCCGATGGCCGCCTGGCGAAGGGGTTATTCCCCTGGCTCAAAGTAGTACCCTTCGCCACGCACTGTTCGGATATACCGGGGGTTGTCCGGGTCCGGCTCTATTTTTTGACGCAGGCGGTAAATGTACTGCTTGACCAGGTCGGGTTCGCCGATGTATTCGGGCCCCCATACCTGGGAGAGAATGGCGTCCGTGCTTAGCACCCGTCCGGCATGCCGCACCAGCAGGCGGAGAATCTTGAACTCATTGGGGGTCAGATAAACCTTCCGGCTACTGACTTCCAGTTCATGGCGGTCGCAATCCAGCATAATGGAGGGTGACGGAAACATGACCTGCTCCTTTTCCTCGGTGCGCTCCACCGACCGCCGCAGCGCAGCCGTCAGGCGAGTGAGCAGTTCAGCCTGGTGAAAAGGTTTCACCAGATAGTCGTCCGCCCCTGCCGCAAAACCGGCCACAATATCCTCAATGTCCGCTTTGGCCGTGACGAAGATGATGGGGGCATCGGTCAGGTCGCGCATCCGGCGACAGACCTCAAACCCGTCCAGGCCGGGCATCATAACATCCAGCAGGACTGCGTCCGGGTGGTGCTGGTACGCGGAGCGGAGTCCGGAGGACCCGTCAACGGCCGGGATCACCTCAAAGCCGGCGGCCGTCAGGATGATTTTCAGCATCTCCAGCATGTCTACTTCGTCGTCCACCACCAGCACGCGGAGTTTGCGGGCCATAGCCTCCCCCTCCAGTATATTGGGCGATGATGGGCCGTGGGAGAACTCCCTGCTGAGACCGCTACGGCAAGGGGATTTCAAAGAGGGCGCGAGTTCCACGTCCGGGGACGCTTTCAATCTGAAACCGTCCTCCCAGCATTTCCACCCGCTCCCGCAGTGTATCCAGTCCCATCCTTTCGGCCACCATGCCTCCCCGGCCCAATTCGCTCATCTCAAAGCCGCTGCCATCATCCTCCACGGAAACCAGAATTCGGTCCTCCCCAATGTCCACATTGACCTGGGCACGAGTCGCGTAGGAGACATCCCGGGCATTGGTCAACAGTTCCTGAATAACCCGGAAGGCGGTCACTTCTTTGTAGGGGGCAAACCGGCGCTCCCGACCGGTGATGGTCAGATTGACCCGGAACCCATCTCCTTCGCCGATGTCTTCCACGTGCCGCCGCAACGTGGGAATCAGCCCCAGGTCGTCCAGCATCATCGGGCGCAGATTGGAGATGAAGGTTCGGACTCGCTGGAATGTCGCCACCACCGCCGCCTTCAGGTTGGCCAGTTCCGCACGGGCCTGATCCGGATTGCTTTCAAATAACCGTTCGCAGATTTCCGCCTGGAGGACCAGGTTGGTCAACGCCTGGGCCGGGCCATCGTGCATCTGGCGGGCCAGAATCTGGCGCTCCCGCTCCTGCGCCTCAATGGCTCGCACCACAGCGGGGACCGCTTCTGCCGGGGTGGGGGTCTGTTCCCGGGGAACCGCTCCTTCCTGCCAGGATTCCTGGACCCGTTGCAGCAGGCGGGCATACCGCTGAAGGTGGCGCTGGTCGGACTGGAGTTTTTCCAGTTGCCCGCGCATAGTGAACAGGCGCTGTTGGGTTTCCACCAGCGCCTGATACGCTTCGCGAATGTCCTGGCGGGGAACGGTATCAAAGTGGGCTTCTACCTGCTGGAGGTGGTTCGCGGCCTGCGTACTGCGCTGAGCCAGACGGTCTACCTCGCTGGCCGTCTGCTGGATCAGCATGTCCACTTCTTTCAGTTCGGCCTGAACCTGGGCGTACTCTTTCCGGCATTCTTCCAGAAAGGTGAGCACGGGGTTGGCGGTTGAGGGGGGGGCTGGTGGCATGCTCCCTCCTTTGGGCTTTACTGTGGAATCTTCTTGTAGAACAGCGGCAACGACGGGACGGGTTCCGATCCGACCGTGTGTGCTCCCAGAAGGCGGGCCCTGGCCCGTTCCAGCCGGACCCGGTCGCTGGCGTAGATGGTGCATAGGGGGGTCCCTTTCTGGACCCACTCACCAACCTTATAGTGGACAACGACCCCAACGGAATGGTCTATCGGGTCCCCCTTCTTTTCCCGTCCCCCGCCCAGGTCCACCACGGCCCTCCCGATCTGTGCGGCGTCCACTTTCTGGAGATAGCCCTCGGCCGGGGCGGGGACCGGCTCAATGATGGGGGCACGGGGCAACCGATCCGGCTCGTCCACAAAACGGATGTCTCCGCCCTGGGCTGCGACCATGGCGCGGAATTTGCGCCAGGCGCTACCGTCGGCAATGGCCTGGGCGGCCAGTTCCGCCCCTTCGCCGGAGTTGGCAACCCGACCGGCCAGTGCCAGCATCTCCGCGGCGACGACCAGGCAATGTTCTCGCAAATCCGGCGGCCCGGCCTCGTGGAGCACGTTGATGGCCTCCTGGACTTCCAGGGCGTTCCCCACGGCCCACCCCAGGGGCTGGTTCATGTCGGAGACGAGGGCGCCAACCCGGCGGCCCAATTCCCGGCCCAGGCGGACCATGGCCTCGGCCAGGCGAGTGGCCTCCTCCACCGTCTTCATAAAAGCGCCGCTGCCGACTTTCACGTCCAGCAGGATGGCCGTCGCGCCGCCGGCCAGTTTTTTGCTCATAATGGAACTGACAATCAGTGGGAGAGAGGAGACCGTCCCGGTGACGTCTCGCAGCGCGTAGAATTTCCGGTCGGCAGGGGCCAGGTTCTCCGATTGGCCCGTGATGACGATGCCGATCCGGGCCAGTTGGGCCTTGAACTCCTGAGGGGAGAGGTTGGTGCGGAAGCCGGGGATGGATTCCAGTTTGTCCACTGTGCCGCCGGTGAAGCCCAGGCCGCGCCCGGTCATCTTGCCCACGGGAACCCCGCAGGCCGCGACAACGGGCGCTACCACCAGGGTCACTTTATCTCCGATACCGCCGCTGGAATGCTTATCGGCGACCACGGGGGCCACGTCGCTCAAATCCAGCATGTCTCCCGACCGGGCCATCGCCAGGGTCAGGTCGCGGGTCTCCCGTTCACTCATCCCGCGCAGATAGACCGCCATCAGCCAGGCGGCCGCCTGATAGTCGGGGATGTCGCCCCGGGTGTAGCCCTGGATAAAGAAATCTATCTCCTCACCGGTCAGTTCATACCCGTCCCGCTTCTTTTCAATGATGTCTATTGCGCGCATCCGTCCTCCCCGCTGCGCTTCGGGCTTTGTTTGTAGTCAGGCACGAAACGAAGTGGAGTGCCGTCTATAACGCCACTCCGCTGCGCTTCGTGGCTGACTACGAACCGCCACTCCGCTGCGCTTCGTGGCTGACTACGAACCGCCACTCCGCTGCGCTCCGTCGGCTTTGTGGCGAGCGACGCACTTATGAATTCTATGATGATTTTAATACCAGGTGGGAAAATGTCAAACAGATGGCTGAGGCTAATGTTCCACCGGATGCCCTGCAGGGCGGTTCCTGGGTTTTCTGGCGGGGAACAGCGGTGGCCGGCGTTCTCCGAAAACAGATGTGCCAGACACGGAGGTGTCTGGCACATCATATTGCATCCGGAGGGGGTTCGCTACGGCTGCTCTATGGTGATCATTACCGCGCAGCCGCCCTCATCCTTCGGGGAGATCATCAGGCTGGCTTTGCGGTTGCCCTTGGTCCACTCCTGGGTGATGATGTTGCCCAGCGTGCCCTCCCCTCCCGCCGTCCAGCCCCGGCCGGGCATCTCGTTGCGGTAGAATTCCGCCACGTCCTCCGCCGGGTCCGCACTGGAGAACATAATGAGACTGCCCATAATGGTCTGATCGGTGGCTCCGGGGTAGATGGGGATGTCCTCGGGCACACCTGTCGCTCCTTCGGGAGGCTGAATGGTGATGGGCTTGTTGACGTCGTAGACCTCGTAGGTCCAGTCGCCCTGGATTTTCTTGCCGTCTTCCTGAGTTCCCTCCCACGAGACGGTGAAGCGGGTGACGTAGGCGGGCGTCCCGGCCTCGTCCGCAACCCAGATGTCGGCCTGGGTGGCGGTCACCGTTCCCTGGACGATCCCCGCCAGCATCTCCGGGATCAGGTTCAGGGTGTAGTGGCGACTGCGCACGCCGTTGACCGTATCTTTGCCCACGTACTGATAGTCAGAAGAGGCAAAGTCCTCGGGTTTGAACAGAATTCCTTCTCCAAACTCGGTTGCTTCTTCTGCTGATTGCTGGGTCTGGATACAGCCGCTATCGGGGCTGCACATCCAGGACGTATCGCCAATCCGGACAAGTTCCACCGTGCCGGGGTTCTCTCCTCCTTCGGAGATGATAACGATGCGTCGGGCGGCGGGCTCGCGCGTCTCCTCCTGCTCCATAGTGAGGGTCTGAGTGGCGCCGCCTTCTACCGTCTGCCGCCAGACAAAGCGAGCACGGTAACTGTTCAGGTTCTCCAGCGCGTGGGGGGCGATTTCCAGGGGTGGAGCCTCTTCCGTTGCGGGCGCTTCGGTCGGTGCGGAGGGAGGGGCAGTGGTCGGTTTCTCCGGAGGTGGGGTTGCGGTCTTTCCGCCCAGAGAACAGGCCATCGCGGCCAGCACCAGGAGCGCGGTGGCTCCCCATATAAATCGTCGCTGCTTCATTTTCTTCTATCTCCTGCTGATGGAAGTATCTCGTCTCCGCCGCCGCGAAGACTCAGAGGGTCTGAGGAGCAGGGAGGGAAATGGGAGCCTGAACCGGGTGATCCCTGGGCGCTCACGGTCGGTGGGTCTGAGACCTGTATGTAGTTTACCACCATTTGCCTGAAAGTCAAATCTATCGGATTGACATTCTGCCGGAGTCGGATATAATTCGGGCGTGGTTAGGAGACTAACGACCGACACAGATTGAAAACTCGTAGCGCAGGCTCCTCACCCCTCCCCTGAACTTGGGCTTTTCAGGCAAAGGGGTGGAAAAGAAAATTCAGAAGCCGCCCCGAACCGGCGAGAGGGGATCAACCCGCTGGCGAAAAGGCCAAACTTGAGGGGAGGGAGTGCCGCCGAAGGCGGCGGGGGTGGGGTGAGGAACAGTCTGACGGCCTGCGCTCTACTCGGAGGAGGGAATGGCCCAGCGAATTGCCTGGCACGCGCGCTCCGTAGAAGAGACCTTCAGGGAATTAGAAACCGACCCTCAGCGCGGCCTGACAAAAGAAGAGGCCCATCGGAGGCTATCCCGATTCGGGCCCAATGAACTGGCGGAGCGTCCGCGACCGACGTTCTGGAAGATGCTCCTGGACCAGTTCAACAATTTCCTCATCCTTATTTTGATCGCCGCCGCGTTCATCTCCCTGGTCCTGGGCGAGATAGAGGAAACGGTCGCCATCATCGCCATCGTCCTCCTGAATGCCATTCTGGGGGTGGTGCAGGAGCGACGGGCGGAAGAGGCGCTGGCCGCCCTGAAGAAGATGGCGGCCCCCGATGCCCACGTCCTGCGGGACGGCCATCGGGTCACCGTCCCGGCCCGCGAACTGGTCCCCGGCGACATCGTCTTCCTGGAGGCCGGCAACTATGTCCCCGCCGACCTCCGGCTGATAGACGCCGTCAACCTGCGGATAGATGAGGCGTCGCTGACCGGGGAGTCGGTGGCAGTGGAGAAACGGCACGACGTCGTCCTCCCGGAGGACGCGGCGCTGGGCGACCGGGTCAACGTCGCCTCTATGGGTACGATTGTGACCTACGGGCGCGGCAGGGGGGTGGTGACGGCCACCGGCATGCAGACCCAGTTGGGCCAGATTGCCGAACTGATTCAGTCCTACGAAGAAGAGGCTACTCCCCTCCAGCGCCGCCTGGACCAACTGGGCCGCTGGCTGGGCATCGGCGCACTGGTTATCTGCGCCATCGTCTTCCTGGAAACGCTGATTCAGGATACAGACCTGGGGATCCTCTTCCGGGCCGGTCCGGCGGCCTATCTCCAGCAGTACCTCTCTATGGTGGTGGAACTCTTCCTGACGGCGGTCAGTCTGGCGATCGCGGCGGTGCCGGAGGGGTTGCCCGCTGTCGTCACCATCTGCCTGGCCCTGGGGATGCGGGAGATGGTCCGCCGCAACGCCCTTATCCGCCGCCTCCCCGCCGTGGAGACCCTGGGCTCCGCCACCGCCATCTGCTCCGATAAAACCGGCACCCTCACCCAGAACCAGATGACCGTCGTCCGACTCCTGGTGGGGGAGATGCGGGTGGACGTCTCCGGGGAGGGTTACCAGCCCAGCGGTGGTTTTTCGGTGGACGGTCGGCCCGTCAACCCTCAGGACCACCCTGACCTGATGGCCCTCCTGCGCGGGGGGCTTCTCTGCTCCGATGCCCAACTGGAGAAGGACGGAGACGGTTACCGGATGGTGGGAGACCCCACGGAGGGCGCGCTGGTTGTTGCGGCGGCGAAGGCGGGGCTCTGGCGGGAGGAGGTGGAGGCCCAGTTGCCCCGGGTGGGCGAGATTCCTTTTGACTCCGAACGCAAGCGAATGGCGACCGTCCACCGGATGGACGGGCGCCCGATGCGCGGGCCGGAAGGGGAGCGGCCAGGGGGCTACATCGTCTACGTCAAAGGCGCGCCCGATTCCGTCCTGCCCCGCTGTACGCACATCCTGGAGAACGGCATCAGCGTGCCGATGACGCCGGCCCGACGGGCGCACATAGAGAACGTCAACCGGGACCTGGGACGGGAGGCGCTGCGGGTGCTGGCGGTGGCCTGCCGATTGCTCCCCGAAGAGGCGCAGGACCTCGTCCACTCCCAGGACCCGGAGCAACTGGAGCAGGGGCTCACCTTTATCGGATTGGCGGCGATGCGGGACCCGGCCCGTCCGGAGGTGCGGCCGGCGGTGGAGAAGGCCCGCACGGCCGGCATCCGTACCATTATGATTACCGGCGACTATCCCGATACGGCCCGGGCCATCGCCCATGACATCCGTCTCCTGCGCCCGGTCGGGCAGGTGGTGACCGGCGCCGAATTGGACCGGATGAGCGATGAGGAACTGCGGGAGCGGATTGAGCGGATAGACGTCTTTGCGCGGGTGAGCCCTCAGCACAAAGTGCGCATCGTGGAGGCGCTGAAGGATCGCGGCCACGTGGTGGCGATGACCGGCGACGGCGTCAACGACGCGCCGGCGCTGAAGCGGGCCGACATCGGCGTGGCTATGGGCATCACCGGCACCGACGTCACCAAAGAGGTGGCGGATATGGTGCTCACCGATGATAACTACGCCTCCATTGTCGCCGCGATAGAGCAGGGCCGCATCATCTACTCCAATATTCGCAAATTTGTCTACTACCTCCTGTCTGCGAATATCGCGGAGATTCTGACCATCTTTCTGGCCACGCTGGCAGGGTATCTGCCTCCGTTGACGCCTATCCAGTTGCTGTGGATCAACCTGTTGACGGACGGGGCGCCCGCGCTGGCACTGGGGATGGAGAAAGGGGACCCGGACATTATGGAGCAGCCGCCGCGTCCACCGAAGGAGCCGGTCATCAACCGCCCGATGATGCGGGGGATCGCCGTACTGAGTCTCTCCCTCACTGCCGTTGTGCTGACGGCCTTTCTCATCGGGCTGAGGTGGGGAAACGGGGACCTCACGCTGGCCCGGACGATGGCTTTTGTAACGCTGGCGTTGGGCGAACTCCCCGTCGCCTATACCATTCGCTCTGAACGGTACCCGCTCCTCCGGCTGGGCGTATTCTCCAATCCCTATATGCAGTACGCGGTGGCCGCTTCGGTCGTCTTGCTTCTGGCGACCATCTACATCCCCTTCTTCCGGCCGATTTTTGATACAGTTCCCCTGGGCTGGCGAGAGTGGGAGTTGATCTTGCCTCTGGTCTTCGTCCCGGCGGTGTTATCGGAGATCAACAAGGCGCTGAGCCGATACCGGGCCTACCAGCGGTGATCGTAGCGCGGGCTGTTGGCCTGCGATGACAGGCCCGGCGGCCTGCACTACCGTAGCGCAGGCTGTTAGCCTGCAATTACAGGCCTGGCGGCCTGCACTACGGGTGGGAGGAGCGATGCTGATTCTGGGGATTGAGACCTCCTGCGACGAGACGGCGGCGGCCGTCGTAGCCGACGGCCGCCGCATCCTCTCCAACGTCATTGCCTCGCAGACAGACCTGCACGCGCGCTACGGCGGGGTGTTCCCCGAATTGGCCTCGCGCGCCCACATTGAGGCCATCGTCCCGGTGATCCAGGAAGCGATGGCCCAGGCCCAGGTCACCTGGAACGACCTGACAGCGGTCGCCGTGACCGTCGGGCCGGGGCTGGTGGGGTCGCTGCTGGTGGGGGTGAACGTCGCCAAAGGGCTGGCGCTGGGGCGCGGGTTGCCTTTGGTACCGGTCAACCACCTGGAGGCCCACCTCTACGCCAACTGGCTGGAAAGCGCCGAAGAGGGCGCGGCCCCACCCGTCCTCTCCTTCCCGCTCCTGGTCCTCATCGTCTCCGGCGGCCACACGGAACTGGTCCTGATGCGGGACCACGGCGATTATCTCTACCTGGGGGGCACGCTGGACGACGCGGCGGGGGAAGCGTTTGACAAGGTGGGGCGATTGCTGGGGCTTCCTTATCCCGGCGGTCCCAGCATAGAACGGGCGGCCCGATCGGGGAACCCGACCCGTTTCCGCCTTCCGCGCGCCTGGCTGGAGGGGACGTATGATTTCAGTTTCAGCGGGCTGAAGACCGCCGTGGCGCGCCTGATCCAGGGGCAGGAAATCCCCGCTCGCTTCATCCCCGACCTGGCGGCCGCGTTCCAGGAGGCGGTGGTGGACGTGCTGGTGACCAAGACGGTAGCGGCCGCCAAAGACTACGGGGCGAGGGCCATCCTGCTTTCCGGAGGGGTTTCGGCCAACCGGGCCCTGCGGGCGGCGATGCGGGCCCGGTCTGAGGTCCCCGTCTACTCCCCACCCCCCATCCTCTGCACCGACAACGCGGCCATGGTCGCGGCCTGCGGCTACTTCCGCTACCGGGCAGGCGCCCGCGCGGGCTGGGACCTGGACGTATCCCCTGACCTCCGCCTTATCTGATACCGGTAGTCTCCGCCCGCCGCTATTGCAGTTTAACGATTATTTGGGCGATCGCCGGGACGGTTCATTTTCTGAACGCAATCGGTGGACACTTTTGGAAGGCATCAAAAATTCCAGATGTCAGGTGATTGGCCTCACCCCTCCCCCTGGCCCCCTCCCCTCTCCCGAACAGAGTTCGGGAGAGGGGAAGGGGGAGGAAGGGATTTTGCGGCGGCCGA
>CALDFY010000229.1 GCA_937942115.1 uncultured Anaerolineae bacterium
ATCTGCCCCAAGGGGCAGGCCGGCATCCAGACGGCCTACGACCCCTACCGCATCCGCACCGTCCTCAAGCGCAAGCCCGGCACCCGGCGGGGGGAGAATCAATGGATCACCATCCCCTTTGAGCAGGCGATCCGGGAGATCGTGGAGGGCGGCAACCTCTTCGGCGAGGGCCACGTCCAGGGCCTGCGGGAACTCTGGGCCATCCGCGACCCCAAAGTGATGAAAGAAATGGGGGACTTCGTCAAGAAAATCTGGGCGGAGAAGGACCCGGAGAAGAAAAAGGGCCTGGTGGAGGAGTTCAAGGCCCAGTTTGCCGACTACCTGGACGAGATGATTGACCCCGATCACCCTGACCTGGGGCCGAAGAACAACCAGGTCGTGCTGATGTGGGGGCGGCTCAAGGGCGGCCGCTCCGACCTCCTGCACCGCTTCTTCGGCAGCGGCCTGGGCACCGTCAACCGCCACGGCCACTCCACCGTCTGCCAGGGCTCCCTCTATTTCGGATGCAAAGCGATGTCGGAGCAGTTCGTGGATGGCAAGTTCTCCGGCGGGGCCAAGTTCTACTGGCAGGCGGACCTGGGCAACAGCGAGTTCGTCATCTTCGTGGGGGCCAACCTCTTTGAGGGCAACTACGGCCCGCCCCTGCGGGTGGTGAAAATCACCGAGGGGTTGACCAGCGGGCGGCTGAGGTATGCGGTGATAGACCCCCGTTTCTCCAAACTGGCCTCGCAAGCCTGGAAGTGGATCCCCAATAAACCCGGCACCGAGGCCGCCATCGCAATGGGAATGATCCGCTGGATCATAGAGAACGGGCGGTACGACGAGGCCTTCCTCCGCAACGCCAACAAGGCCGCCGCCCAGGCCGCCGGGGAGCCCTCCTGGACCAACGCGGTCTGGCTGGTGAAGATCGGCGAGGACGGCACCCCCGGCGCCTTCCTGCGGGCCGCCGAGATCGGACTCACCACCAAGCAGGAGGTGGAAAAAGAGGGCAAGAAGGTCGCCGTCTACGTCACCCCCGAGGGCAAGGAGTATGCCTACGACCTGCTGGTCACTATGGTGGAGGGCAAGCCGGTGGCCTTTGACCCCAACGACGCCGAGAAGGGGGTGGTGGGCGACCTCTTCGTGGATACGACCCTGCGCAGTCCGGACGGCAAGGCCATCCCGGTCAAGAGTGGGATGCAGATTCTTAAGGAGTCGGCGGAGAAGATGACCGTTGAGGAATACGCCGCCGAAGCCGGGATCAAGGCTGAGGACATTGTGGACCTGGCGCGGGAGTTCACCCGCCACGGGAAGCGGGCGGCGGTGGACATCCACCGGGGCGTCTCCCAGCACACCAACGGTTTCTACAACGTGGTGGCCTGGTTCACCCTCAGCCTCCTCATCGGCAACTACGACTGGGCCGGCGGGATGATCAAGGCCACCACCTACGAATACGTGGGCGCCAAAGCGAAGGGCCCCTTTGAACTGGGCAAAATGAACCCTGGGGCCCTCTCCCCCTTCGGCATCAGCATCATCCGCCACGAGGTGAAGTGGCAGGATACCACCCTCTACGACAAACAGTACCCGGCGAAGCGGAACTGGTATCCCCTCTCCTCAGACATCTACCAGGAAATCATCCCCTCCATCGGCGATGCCTACCCGTATCCGGTGAAGATACTTTTCATCTATATGGGCTCGCCGGTCTACGCTCTGCCTGCCGGGAACACCAACATTGAGGTCCTCAAGGACCCGAAGAAAATCCCCCTCATTGTCGCCTCGGACATCGTTGTGGGGGAGACCTCTATGTACGCCGACTACATCTTCCCCGACTTCTCCTACCTGGAGCGGTGGGAGTTTGGGGGATCCCATCCGTCGGTGGCGTGGAAGGTGCAGCCGGTGCGCCAGCCAGCCATCCCGCCCCTGACGGAGACGGTGCGGGTCTACGGGCAGGAGATACCCCTCTCCCTGGAGGCGATGCTTCTGGGACTGGCGGAGGCGCTGGGACTGCCCAACTTCGGCCCCAACGGCCTGGGCGAAGGCGTCCCCTTCACCCACCCGGACGACCTCTACCTGCGGATGGTGGCCAACCTGGCCTTCGGCGAGAAGGAAGACGGCTCCGACGCCGTCCCCGACGCCGATGACGACGAGGTCCGCCTCTTCCTGGAGGCCCGGCGGCATCTGCCGAAGAGCGTCTTTGACCCCGACCGATGGAAGGGTATCGTGGGGGAGGACCTCTGGCGGAAGGTGGTCTACGTCCTCAACCGGGGGGGTCGCTTCCAGGACTTCGCCAAGGCCTACGAGGGCGCCCAGGTGAAGAACAAGTACGGCAAACTGGTGAATCTCTACCAGGAGAAGACGGCCACCACCAAGAGTGCGATGACCGGAAAGCCGTACTTCGGTTGCGCCACCTACATCCCGGCCCCTCGGGACGTCCTGGGCAACCCGCTGGAGGACGAGAAGGCGGGCTACGACCTGGTCCTGATCACCTACCGGGAAATCTTCCACACCAAAAGCCGCACCATCGCCGACTACTGGCTCTTGGGCGTGGCGCCGGAGAACTACATCCTGCTCAATGCGCAGGATGCGGCCCGTCTGGGTCTGAAAGAGGGCGATGCCGTGAAAGTCATCTCGCCCGATAACCCGGAGGGGGTCTGGGACCTGGGGAACGGGCAGAAGAAGCCGATGGTGGGGAAGGTGCGGTTGGTCCAGGGGCTGCGGCCGGGGGTGATTGCCTTCAGTCTGGGGCACGGCCACTGGGCCTACGGCTCTTCGGACATCGTGATAGACGGCCAGGTGGTCAAGGGCGACCCGCGCCGGGCGACGGGGGTTCACGCCAACGCTGCGATGCGGGTGGACCCGTACCTGAAGAACACCTG
>CALDFY010000230.1 GCA_937942115.1 uncultured Anaerolineae bacterium
GGCCCGAAAGGGCTGCGGCTTCCGAGAGGCTCAGCCATTCGGGGGCGTATATCCATGCGACCATTGTAACTGGTCTCTTCATCGCGCCCCTCTGGGGTAGGTGGAGGGAAAGGGGAGATACAAATTAACCCCCGGGCATCCCCTGTTTGCCCTTCGGGGGTGCTGGTGCAAAATTGCAAAATAAATTTTGCGCGCCAGGTGGCGACGGAGGGATTCGAACCCCCAACCAAGGGCTTATGAGTCCCCTGCTCTACCGTTGAGCTACGTCGCCTGTGTTATATTATAGCGAAAGAATTCCAGTTGTCAAGCCTCCACGGCGGAAGAATCAGCCCCACAGGAGTGCTCAGGTGTGTTCCCCCAGAAACTCCAGCACCAGGCGATTGAACCGCACCGGCTGGTCGGTCGGCGTGGCGTGGCCGGAATGGGGAATGACGACCAGGCGGGCGCCGGGGATGCCCGCTGCCAGTTCCTTCTTGGCCCGCAGGGGAACCACCGTATCCTCCGAGCCCGCCACTACCAGGGTGGGGGCCCGGATGCGCCCCAGGTCCCGGCGGCCGTCGTAGCGGGCCGCCGCCATCATCGCCGCCCGGTACGCATCCGGGTCATTGGCGCAAAGGCGCTGGTAGGCGACCCGCCGCAACCCCGCCTGGCCCGTCCGGGGGAAAAGTTCCTCCGCCTCCCGCCGGGCGTGAAGCGCCAGGTTCACCAGCAGGGCCCCGATGCGGATTACCGTCGTCCGCCACTCTGCCCAGCCCTTCGGCCGCAGATAGGCGAAAGTATTGACCAGCACCAGGGAGCGAACCCGCTCCGGGTGCCGGACGGCCAGCGCCTGAGCCACAGCGCCACCCAGGGAGAGCCCGATGACGTGGGCCGAATCGGTCCCCAGAGCGTTCAGGAATCCGGCAATGTCATCGGCCATCTGGGGGATGGTATAGGGGCCGGGGGGCTTGTCGCTCCGGCCGTGCCCGCGCAGGTCCGGCATCAGGACCCGGTAGCGCTGGCTCAGGGTTGGCGTTTGCAGCAGGGACCAATCCTCCGCACAGGAGCCCAGACCGTGAATCAGTACAACGGCCGGTCCGAACCCCTGGGCCAGGTAGTGTAGACGCAAACCGTCCACCAGGACGTAGGGCATGGCTTCCCTCCGAAAATCAAAAGTGCCAGGCACTTCGGAAAGTGCCCGGCACTTTCGCTACTCTCGGGTCGGTACCAGCCGTAAGAAGCGCCGGCTACCGACCTGCAGGACGGCCTCCTCCCCTGGCTCAACGACCCTCTCTATACTGGTGACCTTCACCCCGTCCAGCAGGACGCTCCCCTGCTGAATCAACCGCCGAGCATCACTCTTGGAACGGGTCATACCGGCCGCGTGGATGAGGTCCACGATGTTGACCGGCCCCCGCAGTTCCCAGACGGGTATCTCCGGCGGGAGTTGTCGTTCCTGGAAGACCCGACGGAAGTGCTCAGCGGCCGCATCGGCGGCCTCCCGCCCATGGAAGATGTCCACAATCTCCCAGGCCAGCCGCTTCTTGGCCTCCATCGGATGGAGAGAGCCATCGGCGATGGCCGCTTTGAGCCGGGCAATCTCCTCCGGCGGCCAGCGGGTCACCAGGTCAAAGTAGTTGGGCATCGCCGCGTCCGGGATAGACATCACCTTGCCGTACATCACCTCCGGCGGTTCGTCCACCCCGATGTAGTTGCCCATGCTCTTGGACATGCGCAATTTGCCGTCGGTGCCGACCAGGATGGGGTAGGTGATGCAGACCTGGGGGAGCAGGCCGTAGGCCTCCTGGATTTTCCGCCCCACCAGCAGGTTGAAGAGTTGGTCTGTCCCGCCAATCTGGACGTCGGCCCGGAGCATCACTGCGTCGTACCCCTGGGCCAGGGGGTAGAGGAACTCGTGCAGCCAGATGGCGTCCCCTTCAGCGTACCGTTTGGCAAAATTCTCCCGCGCCAGGAATTGCTGAACCGTCACCTGCGCGGCCAGAAAGATGAACTCTTCGTAGGAGAGTTGGGAGAGCCATTCCCCGTTGTACCGGACTTCCGTCCGTTCCGGGTCCAGGATTTTGAAGGCCTGCTGGACGTAAGTGCGGGCGTTGGCCTGGACCTGTTCGCGCGTGGGGCGGGGACGGGCCTTATCGCGGCCGGACGGGTCGCCGATGAGCGCGGTGTAGTCTCCGATGACAAAGATGGCCTGATGTCCCAGGTCCTGGAAGAGCCGCAGTTTGCGCATAGTGACGGTGTGGCCCAGGTGGAGGTCGGGAGCGGTGGGGTCATACCCGCAGTAGACTCGCAGGGGACGGCCTTCTTTCAGGCGCTCCCGCAGTTCCTCGGTCATGCGCTCTTTGATCTGTTCATCGCCAAATTCAGCCCCGTGCATTACCAGGGCGACCTGGTCGTCTATGGATAACGGTTTCATGGCCGGCTCCTTGTGGGAAGGATACAAGGATGCAAGGAGACAAGGGATAAGGGTATGGAAAAGTGAGGGCAAGTGGGGGCGGATTGTAGCGCGGAAGGCCGGCAAGGCCAGAAGGCCGCGCTACAATCCGCTATGGTAGATGTAGGTGAGCGCTCTCCAGCGGTTCATACCTTGCGTTTGACCCGATGGGGTTGTTATTATGATAACCGAATTTGTCCAGATTGCAAGTGGAGGGGTAGGTTTGCCAGGGCTTTTCAAATCTAAAGGGAGGAAGAAAGGGAATTTTTGGGCGGGCGGCGGAGCCGCCCGCCCAAAAACCCTCCTCCCCTCTCCCGAACTTCGTTCGGGAGAGGGGAGGGGGCGGGGGTGGGGTGAGGAACCGCCCGGTTGACAAAATGCGCAAACTGGGCTACCATTCCTTCCGGAGGAGTATCCGATGGAAACGACCATTCGCATGGGACACGGCGCGGGGGGACGCATGATGGCGGACCTTATCCAAGAGGTCTTCCTCCGCCTTCTGGATAACCCTCTCCTGCGCCAACTGGCCGATTCCACCGTCCTGGCGCCGGCCGGGAACGGCCGAATTGCCATTTCCACCGAT
>CALDFY010000231.1 GCA_937942115.1 uncultured Anaerolineae bacterium
GGCCTTCGCCGACCTCCTGAGAAGGGCGTCAACGCAGGTTGACGCCCGGCGCGAAGCGTCCAGGGAGGCCGATTTCCAATCGGCGCCCGAGGCGGCGGGAAGCGGAGAGCCGAAGCCAGCCTTAAGTTAACGCCTATGCCCTTGCCCCTCCCCTCTCCCGATCGTCTTTGGCGGCCGAGGCCTCACCCCTCCCCCAAGCGCAGCGATGGGGGAGGGGGGATAAAGGGGGGTGGGGGCAAATGTTCGCACCGTTGGGCGAAAAGCCCCTGGCTCCGATGCGAAGCCCCCTTCGGGGGCTTCCGGATAGCCCGTCAGGGCTTTGTCATCTGAGCCCGCCGCTTCAGCGGCGGGCGGAAGCGGGCATCCCAGCCATCAGGGGTAGGTAGTTACGAAATATCTCTCCGTGTCTCTGTGTCTTCGTGCGAGCGGGAGCATCAACGGATTTCCCGTCCCTCGTACTGCCGCCGGTAGTACTCCCGGTAGTGCTCACCGCTCTTGATAGGCCGCCACCACCACTCGTTCTCCACATACCAGCGCACCGTTTTCTCCAGCGCCTGCTCAAAGGAGTGGGACGATTCCCAGCCCAGGGCGCGGATTTTGCTGATGTCCAGCGCGTAGCGGCGGTCGTGGCCGGGGCGGTCCCGCACCGGCTGGATAAGCGAATAGGGCTTCCCCAGGAGGTCCAGAATGGCGCGCGCCATATCCATGTTGCGCGTCTCCACGCCGGTGCCCAGGTTGTAGACTTCCCCCGGCTGGCCCCGGTGAAGCACGACGTCTATCCCCTCGCAGTGGTCCAGGACGTACTGGTAGTCCCGCATCTGGGAGCCGTCGCCGTAGAGGGGGAGCGGCTGGTCATCTATTGCGTTGGTGATGAAGAGCGGCACCACCTTCTCCGGGTACTGGTAGGGGCCGATGTTGTTGGAGCCGCGCGTAATCGTTACCGGAACCCCGAAACTGGTAAAGTAGGCGATACAGAGCAGGTCACCGCCCGCTTTGGAGGCTGAATACGGGCTCCGGGTGTGCAGCGGGTCCGTCTCCTTCGCCCGTCCTTCCAGAATCTCCCCGTACACTTCATCGGTGCTCACCTGGTGGTACCGTTCCAGGCCGAACTCCCTCGCCGCCTCCAGCAGCACGTAGGTGCCGAAGACGTCGGTACGGATAAACTCGTCCGGCTCCATAAGGGACCGGTCCACGTGGGTAGCGGCGGCGAAATTGACGATGGTGTCCACCCCAAAGGCGCGAATCGTCTCCCGCACTTTCTGGGCATCGCAGATGTCGGCGTGGACGAAGGCATACCGGCCTGCGAAGTTCTCCGCCACGTCCTTGAGATTGGCCAGGTTGCCCGCATAGGTCAGTTTGTCGTAGACGACGATGCGGTAATCCGGATATTTCTGGAGCATATAGCGGACGAAATTGGAGCCGATGAACCCGGCTCCACCGGTGACCATCAACGTGCGCATCTCCTCCTCCTGTCTCGGATGACGGTATTATACCCCATCGGAAAGGGCTTCGCAAACTGTCCTCACCCCACCCCCGGCGGCTTCGCCGCCCCCTCCCCTCTCCTGACCGGAGGTCAGGAGAGGGGAAGGGTGAGGCCCACTGTCCCAACTTATGTCCGAACCTCGGTGCAAAGGGCTTGACAATTGGTCAGGCCTGGCATACAATTTCTCCCGTATGAACCGGCTCGCTCGCTTTGAGGCTCTGGCAGAACAATGGGTGGAGGGGACGTTCGCCCGGCTCTTCGGGGGGCAAATCCACCCATTGGAAGTGGCTCACCACGTGGCCCGGGCGATAGAGGACGCCTGCTCCCAGGCCGCCGATGGCACCCTTCTGGCCTCGACTCACTACCAGATTGACCTCCACCCCCAGGACCTGGATGCGCTGCGGGCGCGCCACCCCGCGCCAGAAGAGGAACTGGCCCGCTATGTGGAAGACCTGGCCCGTCAGGCCGGGTTGCTCCTGCCGACCCCACCCGTGATCACCCTCAACCCGCTCCCGGACCTGCCGCCCCACACGGTACGCGTCCAGGCCTTCCCGGGTCTGGCGGAGGGCGAGGAGGAAAGCGTCACCCGCCAGATGGGAGAGACCCCGCCCCCACCCGACCCCCCCGGTCGCTGTTTTCTCATCATCGGCGGACAGCGACACGTATCCCTGACCGCGCCCACAATCAACATCGGGCGGGCACTGGATAACGACATTATCATAGAGCACCCGCACGTCTCCCGCCACCATGCCCAACTCCGCCGCCGCTACGGCCGCTACGTCCTCTACGACCTGGGCAGTTCCGGCGGGACGCTGGTCAACGGCTACCCTGTCCAGGAGTGCGTCCTCCGCTCCGGGGACGTCATCTCCCTGGCGGATTTTGAGATCATTTACGGTGAAGAGCCGGCCCCCCTTTCCGAAGAACTGGCCGAAGGGGCATCCACCACCGAGGGAATCCCCGTCCGGCTTCAGGAACGGCAATGATGGCGGGAGAAATTCTCTTGCTGGTTCTGCGCATCCTCCTGGCCCTGCTCCTCTACGCTTTCCTGGCAGCGCTCCTCTTCCTGCTCTGGCGCGATCTGCGCCGCAGCGCCGGACGAGAGGCAGTCCCCCGAGAAGAAATGCGCCTGGTGGTTGTGGAGGCCGGGGAGCGCGGGCCTGAGCCGGGCACCGTCTTCCCCCTCCAGGAGGTGAATTCTCTGGGACGGGCCCCTTCCAGCACCATTCGCCTCTCCGACCCCTTCGTCTCGGCCCACCACGCCCTAATCACCTGGCGGGAGGGACACTGGTGGCTGGAGGACCTGGGGAGCAAGAACGGCACCACGCTGAACGACGAACCGGTTACCCGCCCGACCGTGGTGGATACGGGCGACCTGATCGGCATCGGGCGGGTCGTCCTGCGGGTAGAGGCGGGGGAGTAACCCCTGCAGACTTCCGCATGAGAGAAGCGTCGGGGTTGGGGGCGGGCGGCGAAGCCGCCCGCCCCCAACCCCGACGCTTCTCTCAGCAGAAGTCTGCAGGGGTTACTCCCCCGCCTCTACCCGCAGGACGACCCGCCCGATGCCGATCAGGTCGCCCGTATCCACCACGGTCGGGCGGGTAACCGGTTCGTCGTTCA
>CALDFY010000232.1 GCA_937942115.1 uncultured Anaerolineae bacterium
CAGTCTGGGGCACGGCCACTGGGCCTACGGCTCTTCGGACATCGTGATAGACGGCCAGGTGGTCAAGGGCGACCCGCGCCGGGCGACGGGGGTTCACGCCAACGCTGCGATGCGGGTGGACCCGTACCTGAAGAACACCTGTCTGGTGGACCCGGTGGGCGGCTCGGCCGTCTTCTACGACACCCGGGTGAAGGTGGTGAAGGTGTAGGCCCGCCAGACGACGAAGGCCCCCTTATCGGGTTTGGCCCTTTCGCGGGCGATCATCGGGGCGGCTTCTCCTTCTGCCTTTTCGCCCTCCTCACCTCACCGCCAGCGGCTGCGCCGCACCCTCTCCCTGTAGTTTGGCTTCTTCGGAGTGGGCGGTTAGAAAATCGCCGAAAATGGTCTTCTGCCCGGCCAGAGAAACAAAGAAAATTTTTCACTGCGGCGGCTCCACCGCCGCAGTTTTTGTCGGGTTTTCCCCTACAGCCGGAAAGCAGACTTTTCCTGACAAACTTTCCGACTTTCCCCGATAGACGCCCTCCCTTTCTTCACTAAAATAAGACACGGTAGCACAGGCTTTCGCCCACGTCGCAGCGTGGGCTTTGGCCCAATGGGCTAACATTTGGAACTGAGAATGTAGCGCAGGCCGCCAGGCCTGTAGATGCAGGCCGCCAGGCCTGTTCATCACCCCTCTTCCAGCCCTTCGGGCCATCCCCTCCCTTCCCCTGACCGAAGGGTCAGGAGAGGGGAAGGGCCCAAATTTCCAGAAGGCCAAGATTCCTGTGGCGTCCTCTTCTCCTTCCAACCGTCCCTCTTTCTGGGGTGAGGTCAGCGGTGCGCTGGGGGACCTGGGCACCCTGG
Organism: uncultured Anaerolineae bacterium; assembly: GCA_937942115.1. GTDB lineage: Bacteria > Chloroflexota > Anaerolineae > B4-G1 > DUEL01 > SpSt-77. Next base: position 844 of record CALDFY010000232.1, read on the forward strand.
TCCCGCTGGCGGTAGCGCTGATCACGGTGAACGGCCTGCCGTCCACGGGGGTTTTCTTCGGCGTCGGCGTGGCCTACATCCTGACCGGCCTCTTCTACCGCCTGCCCATCCCGGTTCAGCCGCTGAAGGCGGTGGCGGCCATCGCTATTGCGCGGGGGCTTCCCGGCCCCACAGTGACGGCCGCAGGATGGGTGATGGGCGTGCTGCTCCTCCTCTTCGCCATCACCAACACATACCGCTGGCTGGACCGGCTCTTCACCCGGCCCGTGATCCGGGGCATCCAGTTGGGCCTGGGGCTGATGCTGGTGCACAGCGGTCTGGCGCTGGCCTCCCGCCCCCAGGTGGTTCCGGGCGGTGAGGAGCGGGTCGTTCACCTGGCCGCGCAGGCCATCTCTTTAGGATGGGTGCTGGCCGCGCTGACGGCGATCATCCTCCTCTGGGCCCTCCGTAGCCGCCGCTGGCCGGCCACCCTGCCGGTGCTGGCCTTCGGCGGGCTGATGGCCCTCACCGTCGGCGGCGCGGGGCGGGTCCTGGGAACGGTCCGCCTGGGGCTGGCCCTGCCGGTCCCGGCCCTCCCCCCATCAGGCGACCTGATGGCCGCGCTCTGGTGGCTGGTGCTCCCCCAGATTCCCCTCACGCTGGGGAACGCCGTCTTCGCCACGGCGGACACTGCACGGGCGTACTTCGGAGAGCGAGCGGCACGGGTCACCCCCCGCAACCTGCTGACAACGATAGGGGTCTTCCAACTGATTGCGGCCCTCTTTGGAGGGATCCCCGTCTGCCACGGTGCAGGAGGGCTTACCGCTCATTACCGCATGGGCGCGCGTACAGGGCTGGCTCCCCTCCTGATGGGCACGCTCTGCCTGGCCCTGGCCCTCTTCGTGGACGGCAATGTGCTCCCCCTCCTGGCCCTGGTCCCCTATCCGGTCCTGGGAGCCCTGCTGGCCTTCGTGGGGGTTCAGCATGCCCGGCTGGCCCGGGACCTGCGGGGATGGACGGAGACAGGGGTTGCGCTGATCACCGCTGGGGTGGGCTTCGCCACCGGCAACCTGGCCCTGGGGTTCGGCGGGGGAATTCTCCTGGAGCAGACGCTTCGGCTGACCCAGCGGGTGCGGATGCGGCAGTCGGCGCTTCCGTAGAGGGGAGAGAAGGATGGCGGCCAGCGGCGCGATTCTGGTCGGCGGGCAGAGCCGACGAATGGGAGCGGATAAGCCCCTGCTCCCCTTCCGGGGCCGCCGGATGATTGAGTGGGTCGTGGAGGCCCTGAGCCAGGTGGCGGACGAGATTCTGCTGGTGGGGCGGGAAGCAGACCGTCTGGCCTGGCTGGGGTTCCCCACGATGGAGGACCTGGTCCCCGGGGGCGGGCCGCTGGCGGGCATCTACACCGCCCTGACGGCGGCCCGTCACCCTCACTGTCTGATCGTCGCCTGCGACATGCCCTTTCTGGACCCGGCCCTGCTGGCCTACCTGCTGGACCAGGCCCCCGGATGGGACGCGGTGGTGCCCGAGGTGGAGGGCCACCTGGAGCCGCTGCACGCCGTCTATGCCCGCTCCTGCCTGCCGGTCGTCGGTCAGATGCTGGCGGCAGGGGAACTCTGCCCGCTGGACCTCTATCCCCGGGTGCGGGTGCGGTACGTGGGAGAGGGAGAGATCGCCGCATTTCGCGGCGGGCGACAGTCCTTTATCAACTTCAACACGCCGGAGGAATTGAACGGAGCGGTTCGGCTCATAGTAAGGCATCAAACGAAGTGGAATGCCGTAAACGCTCCAACGCCCGCCGCAACCGTGTAGTGCCGTCCAATGGTGCCAAAGCGTAAAGTTGCGGAGCATTTGAGGAGGTGAACAATGGCAGAATCCCCTGAGAAATTCATCCCTGGCCGGCGGGATCTACTGGCGAAGATAGCCAGCACGGTCTTTGCCGGATTGGTGGCGCGGGCGATTGTCGGTGAGCCCGCTCCGGCGGAGGCGGCCACCCTGCCGGAACTTCCCCCGCTGCCTCCAGCCCAACCTGACGAGGACCCGCTGATCCGGATGATGCGGGACCTCCAGCGGGCGTTGCAGAAACCGCTGGAGCAGCGCCGATGGGTCATGGTCATTGACCTGCGCAAGTGTGTGGGTTGCCACGCCTGCACTATCTCCTGCGTGGCGGAGAACAAATTGCCCCCGGGCGTAGTCTACCGCGTTGTCCTGGAAGAGGAGATCGGCACTTACCCCTATGTCACCCGCCGGTTCATCCCGCGCCCCTGTATGCAGTGCGACCGACCGCCTTGCGTCCCTGTTTGTCCGGTCTACGCCACCTGGAAGCGGCCGGACGGGATTGTGGTGATTGACTATCATGAATGCATCGGTTGTCGCTACTGCATCACTGCCTGCCCCTATGGGGCGCGGACCTTTGACTTCGGGGATAGATACACCGAGGGAACACCCGGGGCTCAAGCGTTTCTGGTCGGCGAGGAGGGGGCATCGGTTTATGAGGTGAGTCCTGCGTTTGAGTATGGGCGACCCTGGCCACGCCGTGGCGAGGCTCAGCCGGTGGGAAACACCCGCAAGTGCCACTTCTGCCTGCATCGCATTGAGCGCGGCCTTTTGCCTCAGTGCGTGGTGACCTGTATCGGCAGGGCGACCTACTTTGGGGATGCCAACGATCCCGACAACCTGGTTTCCGAGTTAATTGCTCGGCCCAATGTCATACGTCTAAAAGAGGAGATGGGGGCCGAGCCAAAAGTCTATTATCTGTTGTAGAACTCACCTGGGGGAGTAAAAGGAGGTTTCCATGAAGCGACGCATCTTCTACGGGCTGGCCGTGCTGACGGTGTTGTTTGGCCTCTGGGGGATTTACGAGCGGGTTGCTTTCGGGCACCGCCACGCGTCCTACGGAAGCTATGTGGTTTGGGGCCTGTGGGTGGCTCTCTACCTCTTCTTCGCTGGCATCGCCGCCGGTACTTTCGTCTTCGCCACCCTGGATTATCTGTTCCGGGTTCCCGCTTTCGCCCGCACCGGTCGTCTCTCGCTCTTCCTCACGCTGATTGCGTTGGGGGCGGGGTTGCTGCATATCTGGCTGGATCTCGGGCGTCCGGAACTGGTATGGAAGGTCTATCTACAGCCGAATTTCAACTCTGTGATGGCCCAGATCGTCTGGGGCTACACGATTTTCGGGCTGCTCAGCCTGATTATGCTGGGGATGAGCTTCCGACCCCAGCGCTACGCTGGATGGCTGAAACTTCTCTCCGCCATCGGCCTCCTGCTGGCGCTTTTTCTGAGCGGGGGAGTGGGCGCTCTCCTGGGCGTTCAGGCGGCCCGGCCCTTCTGGCACGTGGGTCTGTTTCCGGTGCAATTCCCCTTCTTCTCCCTGGCCTCAGGGGCGGCGTTGCTGCTCTTTGTCTACGGCCTCTTTGATCGGGCCGCGAACGAGCATCGGCATTCCCTGCTCCACGTTCTTGCGATCCTGACCCTGGTGTTGCAGTTGATCAAGCTGTATTTCCTCTGGGCAGACTTCTCCCAGAGCGTTTACGGCGGGGTCCCTATGAATGTTGCCGCTGTAAGGGCAGTGCTCTTTGGCCGTTACTGGTGGGCCTTCTGGATTCTCCAGATTTTCCTGGGCAGCCTCGTGCCGATCATTATCCTCATCTGGCCGCGGCTGGCGACCCGACCGTCGTGGGCAGCCCTGGCTGGTTTTCTGGTGCTCCTCGGCTTCGCCGCGGCCCGGGCCAACATTGTGTTCCCGGCTCTGGGTGTGCCCGAGCTGCCGCAGCTGATCGGCGCCTTTCACAGCATCCGCTTGCAGTTCTCCTACTTCCCCAGCCTGATGGAATGGGCACTGAGCGTCGGCATCAGCGGGTTGGCCGGATTGATCTTTTTGATCGGTTACGATCGCTTGCCGCTGACGCCTGCGCATGTGCGCACTGCATAGAAGTTGCCAAAGGAGGTGAGGAATGATAAGAGCAACGGATTCTTGCCCCGAAGTTCCGAAGGAGATCGCTGAGGCGAAGCCGGAAGAAAATGGGTTGACCCGCCGGGAATTTCTGAAGACAGCCGCCCTGGTAGGAAGCACCGCTCTCTTCGCCCAGGCTGCCTGCACGCTGGCCCGCCTCCATCCGGAGGCGAAGGGCGATTACCCGCTGAACCAGCCGGAGAACATCATCTTTACCGTTTGTCAGCAGTGCAACACCCAGTGCGGCATTATGGTGAAACTCTTAGACGGCGTGGCTGTCAAAATTGATGGCAACCCTTATTCCCCCTGGACGCTCTACCCTCATCTCTCTTACAAAACGCCCTTGAAGGAAGCCGCCGTCGTTGACGGTGCAATCTGCCCCAAGGGGCAGGCCGGCATCCAGACGGCCTACGACCCCTACCGCATCCGCACCGTCCTCAAGCGCAAGCCCGGCACCCGGCGGGGGGAGAATCAATGGATCACCATCCCCTTTGAGCAGGCGATCCGGGAGATC
>CALDFY010000233.1 GCA_937942115.1 uncultured Anaerolineae bacterium
GGGCGGCTTCGCCGCCCGCCCAAAAATCCCCTTTCTTCACCCCCCTTTCCCCAGAGCGGAGCGAGGGGGAGAGGGGGGCAAGGGGGGTGAGGGGCAAAGAAGCCCGCCGCCCGCCCAGAACGAGAGGGGCGCGAAAAAACCTACACTTGTGAGGGGCAAGGGGGGGGATGAGGGAGCAAATTCCGCCTCAGGCGATTGCCCAAATCATTTGTTAAACGGCAATAGCGGCGGGCGGAGATTTCTCCGTGTTCTCCGTGTCTTTGTGTGAAATTCATACCAGCGAGCGGCGCGGGGTCCGGCGCCCCTCCCGCTGGCGCCGCGCCCGGTTGGCCCGCGCCGCACCCCGAAACGCCTCCACGTTGCGGATCACCGGACGGCCCGGCACCTCCAGCGTGGGCCGGATCAACTTCCGGAGCCGGTCCAGATGCTCCTTCGTCACCGGAGCGGGCCGGTCGGCCAGCCCCTCGGCGGTGTTGGCCGCCGCCAGCGCCCACGTCCACTCATCCCGCAACTGGTCGGCCCGCACGTGGTAGTGCTTACGGTCCCACACCTCCGCCGATTTCAGCGCGTCCTCCCAGGCCGCCCGCAGCGTCACTCCTACCACCGAGAGCAGGTCCTTCGCCAGTTCCTGGTCGTGGAGGACCCGGGGCAGGTGAACCAGCAGAATTTCGGCGACAATCCGCAGATGCTTCTCCCGTTCCGCAACCGTCATACCCTCACACCCTCACGTTTCACTTTTCCCGCTTTTCGGTGTACAATCTCTCCGAGGTCTCCAATGAACCGCTCCTGTTTCCTCTGGACGGTCCGGCTGGTTGTCGGCGTCGTCTTTTTCTTCAATGTGACGTGCGCACTGGCGTTCATCGCCCGGCCCGGGGACTACGCGCCGGCTTTTGAGGTGAGCGGCGTGCCCGGAGAGATACTGGTCCGGGGGATGGGCATCCTCTTCCTGATGTGGAACGCCACCTATCCGCCCGTCCTGGTCCGACCGGACCGCCAGCGGACTCTCTTCGCCGTCATCCTGGCCCAGCAGGCCATCGGAGTGGTCGGGGAGACGGCGATGTGGGCCACCCTGCCGCCCGGTCATCCGGCGCTCTGGGCCACCGGCCTGCGCTTCATTCTCTTTGACGGCGCCGGACTGGTGGCTATGGGGCTGGCGTTCGGGTGGATGGGCCGCTACTCCACGTAGTAGGCCAGACCCAGGGCACCCGGGCCGGCGTGGACACCCAGGACCGGCGTGACCGGCTCAATGTAGACCTCCACGCAGCGGAAGCGGGCCAGGATTTCCTCTTTGAGCCGCTGAGCCTCCTCTACGGCGCCCGTGTGCAGGATGGCGATGTGGACCGAAGCATCCCCCACCCGCTGGGCCAGGGTGTCCAGCAGTTGACGGATCGCTTTGGCCCGACTGCGCGCCTGTCCGAAAAGGCTCACGTCGTTATCCCGGACGCGCACCAGGGGCTTCACCTGGAGCAGGCCGCCCACCATACGGGCCGCCCAGGCCAGCCGTCCGCCCCGAACCGCGTACTCCAGCGTCTCCAGGGCGGCGACCAGGTCTACTTTCGGAATGACGGACCGGGCCCGTTCCACCACCTCCGCCAGCGACGCTCCGGCCGCCGCGCGGGCCGCCGCCAGGACGACAAACCCCTGGGCCATCGCGATGGTCCCGGAGTCCACCACCTCTATGGGGTACGGCGCCAGTTCGGCCGCCGCCGCCCGCGCCGCCTGGAAGACGCCGCTGTACCGGCTGGTGACGTGGATGGAGACGACGGAGCGGGCCTTCTCCTGAAGCCGCCGGTAGAATTCCAGGAACTCCCCCAGCGACGGTTGGGAGGTGTGGAGCCGCCGGACCCGTTCCTTCAGCCGCTGGAAGAACTCCAGTGGCTGGATGTCCACCCCGTCCCGGTAAGACTCGTCGTTCATCTGAATCCAGAGGGGGATGACCTCTATCCCCCACTGTTGGGCCAGGGGCCGGGGCAGGTTGGCCCCGGAGTCGGTTGCGACAATCACTTCTCGCATTGTTCCACCTCACTGGCAGGCTGAAGCCTGCGCTCCATTCTCCCAGGCCTCCTGGATGGCCCGGCGCAGCAGGGCCACCACCTCGTCTATCTCCGCCTCGGTGATGGTGAACGGCGGAGCCACCATAACGTGGTCGCCCAGGACCCCGTCTATGCCGCCACTCCCCGGATAGACGATCAGCCCGTACTCAAAGGCCCGGTCGCCCACGCGGCGGGCAAACGCCCTCTCCGGCGGGAACGGCGCCTTCGTCTCCCGGTCGGCGACGAACTCCACGCCCCACATCATCCCGAGCCCGCGCACGTCCCCCACACAGGGGAGGTCCGCCAGCGCCTCCCGCAATCTCCGGCCCAGGTACTCCCCCCGGACCGCCGCCGCCGTCACCAGGTCGCGCGCTTCCAGGTAGCGCAGCGTCGCCAGCGCGGCGGCCGCGCCGACAGCGTGGTGGGAGAAGGTGCCGCCGTGGACAAAGTCGCCGTGGGCCTGCCGAATCGTCTCCACGTCCGCCCCCCGGACGGCGAGGATGGAGAACGGGAAGTAGCCACCGGTGGCCCCCTTCCCCATAGTCATCCCGTCCGGGCGGACGCCGAAGTGTTCTATGCCGAACCAGCGCCCGGTGCGGCCGAAGCCGGTCATCACCTCGTCGGCGATGAGCAGGACGCCGTAGCGGTCGCAGATTTCCCGGACGAGCGGCCAGTATCCCTCCGGCGGGACGACGGCGCCCAGGGTGGCGCCGCTCACCGGTTCGGCGATGAAGGCGGCCACCCGCCCCGGCCCCTGGCGGCGGATTTCCGTCTCCAGGGCCCGCGCGCAGGCCAGGTCGCAGGCCGGGTAGGTGGCCCCAAAGGGGCAGCGGTAGCAGTACGGGGGCGGGATGTGGGGCTGGTCCCGCATCATCGGGGCGAAGAGGGTGCGCATAGACGGTTTTCCGGTCACCGCCAGCGCGCCCAGGCTGAGGCCGTGGTAGGAGCCCCAGCGGCCGATGACCAGGTCCCGGGCCGGTTCCCCCCGGGCCACCTGCACCTGACGGGCGAACTTGATCGCCCCCTCCACCGCCTCCGACCCGCTGGTCAGGTAGTAGAACCGGGGGTCGTCCAGCGGGACCCGTCGGCCCAGAGCGTCGCTGTAGGCTTCCAGGACGGGGGTGGTGAAGAGGGAACCGTGGACGTAAGCGATGGCGGCGGCCTGGTCGGCGATCGCGCGGGCCACCTCCGCCACCCCGTGGCCGATGTTGACCGCCACTGGGCCGCCGGACGCGTCTATATAACGGCGACCGTCCGCATCCCAGATGTAGATGCCCTCGCCGCGCACGGCCTGGGGATGGGGAAACGACATCCGGCGGCGGAAGACGTGGGGGGAGTAGGCCGGCGCGGTCAAGAGACCTCCAGTATCCGGAAAGTGATGGGGCCCGCCGGGGCGTCCACCGTCACCCAATCCCCGGCCTGGCGGCCCAGCAGAGCCTGCCCCAGGGGGGATTGGTGGGAGACCTTTCCGTTCAGCGGGTCGGCCTCCGCCGGCCCGACAATCTGGAAGACCTCCGGCGTCTCCCGTCCCTCCTCCAGGACGGTCACCCGACTGCCCAAATCCACGATGCCGGCGGGGCCGTTGTTCTCAATGAGCACGGCGTTGCGCAACATCGTCTCAATCTGCTGGATGCGCCCCTCCAGGAACGCCTGCTCCTCTTTGGCCGCGATGTAGTCGGCGTTTTCGGAGAGGTCGCCCTGCTGGATGGCCCGGCGCAGGAGCCGGGCCAGTTCCGGCCGCCGCACGTTGACCAGATAGTCCAGTTCCCGACGCAGTTCCTCTATTCCTTCCGCCGTCAACAACACCGGTTGCTGCATAGACGACTCCTTTTTGGTTCGGGTAATTTCAGCCTCACTCCTCCCCCTGACCCCCTCCCCTCTCCCGAACGAGGTTCGGGAGAGGGGAGGGGGTAGCGGCGATGGGCCACGCCAAAGGCTCGCCCGAGACGCCGCTGGGGTGGGGTGAGGACTGTCAGATAGATACCAGGTCGGTATGCTGTAATCCTACCGCAAAACGGGATTTTGGCAAGATACTCCGGGGATGGTTCATATCGGTGACACTTTTTGCCCTCACCCTACCCCCTGCCCCCCATAAGCGTTAACTTAAGGCTGGCTTCGGCTCTCCGCTTCCCGCCGCCTCGGGCGCCGATAGGAAATCGGCCTCCCCTGGGGGCAACCGCGAGGGTTGCCCCTACGCTTCGCGCCGGGCGTCAACCTGCGTTGACGCCCTTCTCAAGAGGTCGGCGAAGGCCGACCTTGTTGCGAACGAAGTGAAGGGACCCGCCGAAGGCCCAAAGAGGCTGGCTTCAGTCAGCGCCGATTAGAAATCGGCCTCCCTGGACGCTTCGCACCGGGCGTCAACCTGCGTTGACGCCCTTCTCAAGAGGTCGGCGAAGGCCGACCTTGTTGCGAACGAAGTGAAGGGACCCGGCCGAAGGCCCAAAGAGGCTGGCTTCAGTCAGCGCCCAAGGCGGCGACCCAACTGGCGCAGCCCCTTAAGTTAACGCATATGGGGGATAAGGGGGGTGGGGGCAAATGTTCGCACCATTGGGCGAAAAGCCCCTGGCTCAGATGCGAAGCCCCTTTCAGGGGCTTCCGGATAGCCCGTCAGGGCTTTGGTATCTGAGCCCGCCGCTGAAGCAGCGGGCGGAAGTGGGCATCCCAGCCATCAGGGTAGGTGGTTACGAGCAATCCCATTTTCTTCCATCCCATACGCAACGCACCAGGGTTTCGCTGATCCAGATGTCCTCCCTGGCCATGATGGACTGAAAAGCAACCTCAACTTCTTGGTGCCTTTGTGCCTTCGTGGTGACTTTCTAAACCCCTCCTCCTACGGCAGTCGCCGCTCCCGGCGCGCCGCCGCCGCCGCTTCGGTAATCTCCCGGATGTCAGTGAAGGGGCCATCGTCGCTGGAGATCGCTCCGATGGCCAGTTCCATCAGCCCGACCCGCTGTTCGTTTCCCCGGTCATCCCGAATCACCAGGTACCCCTGCTGGCGGGTCTTGAAATCATAATGGGTGACGATCCCTTCAGAAAATCGCCGGGCCATATCCTGCGCCATCGGGCGAATCAGTTCCTTCCGGGTGATCACCAGAAAATCGTCCCCGCCGATGTGGCCGATGAAATCCTCCGGGGTTCCAATGGTATCGGCGACATCGCTGAGAACCATCGCGGTGTAGCGAAGCACCTCATCGGCCGCGACGAAGCCGTAGACCTCCTTGAAGGGTTCCAGGCGGTCTATGCCGATATAGATGATCCCCCAGTTATCCCGGCGGAGCAGTCGGCGCAACTGATCTTCAATGAGGCGGGCACTGGGAAGGCCTGTGGTGGGATTGGTCAGGCTCTCGTAGGTGGCGCGCGCGATGGCGTTCTTCACCCGCAGCCGGAGTTCCTCCACATCAAACGGCTTGGTGATGTAGTCATCGGCCCCCAGTTCCAGCCCCTGGATTTTATCCGACCGCTCGTCCTTCTGGGTCAGGAAGATAATGGGGATGTGGCTGGTCCGCAGGTTGCTCCGCAATTGCCGACAGACCTCGTAGCCATCTATGTCCGGAAGCATAATATCCAGAACGACAATGTTCGGCAATTGCTGGCGGCACATCTCCAGCGCATCTCCGCCTCGTGGCGCCACGGCGACCTCGTAGCCCTGGCTCTGGAAATAGATGCGGAGCATGTTGGAGATGTCAAAATCGTCTTCCACCACCAGAATTCTCGGTTTGCTCATGTCTGCCTCCCCTATTCGCTGGTGGACCTTTTGTCCTTACCCCTCCCCCTGCTCCCTCCCCTCTCCTGAACTTTGTTCAGGAGAGAGGAGGGGATGTGGGGGTGGGGTGAGGCTTCTATTGTCGGTGTGCCGCAACGGTGCGAATCCGTTCGGGCGGAAGCGGGCGGTCCAGGCAGTGCAGCGGGGCCGGACGGAATCCATGCCGGACCGCCATCTCCTGAATTTCCCGCACCCGCTCTACATCCAACTCCTTCCCAACGGTGTAATCCTCCAATCGGCCCTCCAGGGCCAGGGTGATCGTCTCGGCCATACAACCGAAGGTCAGCCCGGGCGGCAGGCCGTAATCAAACCCCAGCCCGGCCCCGCCGGGGGTCTGGGCCAGGCCGCCATCCACCACCAGCACGTCCTCCCGCTCCCGGTGGACGCTCATAGAGACATCCCGAGGGCGGGCGACGTCGCAGACGACGGCCCCCGGCTTCAGGTGTTCCGGGAAGATGATGGGACGCCCGGCGCTGGTGGCGCTGAGCACCAGGTCGGCGGAACGGAGGACAGCGATGTCGGTGGCTACCTCCACCGGCCCGTTGGCCTCGCCGGTCAGTTGGGCCCGCATGGCCTCCAGAGCATCAGCCCGGCGGCCCACCAGGATCAGACGGCCCACCTGGGGGGCCAGCAACCGGGCACAGGCCCCGCCGATGGCCCCCGTCGCGCCGACGACGGCCGCGACGGCCCGCCCCGGGTCAATGCCCACCTGGGCCGCCGCTTCCAGCAGCGGGTGGACCGAAAGGGCGGCGGTGTAACTATCCCCGGTGGTCACCGGAATCCGCAACGCCCGGGCGACGGTCAGGCCGCCGTCGCCCACCACAGAGGTGTAGGCGCCCAGGCCCAGGATACCGGCCCCCAGCCGCTCCGCCAGACGCCCGGTCTGGATGATTTTCCGGTAGGCCACCCGGGGCGGCACCTCCAGCATCCGGCGGGCGGTCAGCGGACAGGCCAGCAGCCAGCCCTCCACTTCCCGGCCGGTTGCGGCGGAGCGAATCCCCCGGACATGGGAAAGCACCAGCGGGGGCCAATAGAGCGAAAGGAAATGGATGGCCCTCACTGGCAGCAGGCGGGCCAGGTTGGGATACTTCCGCGCCACGTCCGCCTTAGGGTCCAATGGGTGCAGGATGAAGGCGAACGAATTCATAGCCGGCTCCGAAGTGCGGATTGTTGCTACTTCTGCCCCCGGATTTCATCCAGGCGCGGGTACAGACGTGGGTGCAGCCGGGTGGCTCCGGGGATGCGATGGACGTCGCTCTCCTCGTAGGAGACGTTTTTCATCACCACCCGCCGCCGGGGCGAGGCCAACAGGATGCTATCCGATTCTATGGTCCGGGCGGGATAGACAACCAGGCCCGAACCGATGCGGCAATGGTGTCCCACACATCCGCCCAGGACGGTCATCCCGGTCGGCTCCAGGCGGTCGCCGCGCATGGCCCGCAGCGGGTTGGGAATCAGGTTAAAGTCGGTAAAGGTGGTCCCAGCGCCGATGAAACTGCTCCGCCCTACGCACGCCAGTTGCAGACAGGTATTCTGGGCGACCATCGTATCTTCCATCAGGACGGTCTCAAAGAGAGAGGCGCGGAAGGGCAGGAAGCAGCGGTCGCTGACCACGCTGAGCATCACATGGCAACCGTCGGAGATGGTGACGTTATTGCCGATTACGGAAACATCCACCACTGCGCCCGGGCCGATGTCCACATTGTCGCCGATGATCGTCGGCCCCCGGATAATCGCACTGGGGTCAATGGAACAATTCTTGCCGATTTTGACGACGGCGGAGGAGGAGAGGACCTGTTTCTGCTCCAGCAGGGCCCGCCAGAAGAGTTTCAGTTGCAGCCAGACGTTCTCCTCAATGGCCTTATCCAGGCGGGCCGCCTCGGCGAAGACGCCGAAGATGATGTTTGCCAGAAGGACGTGAACCCACGACTCAATCGCCAGGAACGCCCGCGTGGGCACCTGATAGACCAGGTCCCCCAGGACGTTGGACATGTGGGTGGGGACCCGGTAGTAGCCCATCTCGCGGGGTTCGGTGTGCATTATCAGCGGTCGGACGGTCTCCTCCACGCCATGGGGAAAGTACCACATATCCGCCACGTAGAGGTCACCCTCCCGGCGGATCGTCTGTTGGAGGGGAAGGGCGTGGGCGACGATGGCTTTGTCATCCAGAGGAAAAGCAACCTGACAGGCCTTGCCCAGTTTACGGGCTTTCTGGATAA
>CALDFY010000234.1 GCA_937942115.1 uncultured Anaerolineae bacterium
TCCCCACAGGTCGCCGCCCCCCTTTGGGAAACGGTAGCCAGCGACCCAGAGGGGCCAGAAGAAAAGGGCAGTGGCGGCGGCCAGGAAAAGGAGCGCCGGCCCTTCTCGACAGAGGGCATGATAAATGGCAATTCGTCTGACCGGCGAGTCAGAGCGGGGGATAGATGCTGGCGTCAATTTCTATCGCCCACTGTAAATCTGGGCAAAATACCGCTTGGAGCGGTTATAGGTCCGCTCCGCCTCCGGCGGGAAGACGCACCCGGGCAGTTCGTCGTGGCGCAAGTGGTAGGCGATGCACTCGCAGCAGAGCCCCTTGCGAGGACAGGGCTCGTAGGTGCAGGTGCAGCGGGTTAGATTCCGTTCCTGCTTGCACTCCATCGGTTTACCTCCTGAAGAATAGTGCAAAATGAGTCTTGTCCTACTACTGGCAGAACTCCGCCACCACCTCATACAGCACCCGAACGCCGAAGGCCAGGCCGGCCACCGGTATCCGTTCGTTGTGGCCGTGGATCATCTGCATGAAGTTCATCTCCGGCGGCAATTGCACGGGCGTGAAGCCGTAGCAGGGGATGCCCGCCCGCGCCAGGTGCTTGGCGTCCGTCCCGCCAGTGACCATCATCGGGACCACGGCGACCGCTTCCGGGTCGTGCCGCCGCAGCCCCTCCGCCATCGCCGCAAAAAGCGGGGTCCGGTGGTCCGTTGCCACCGGCGGCGCCACCATGAGAGGCTCAAACTCAAAACCCTCCCCCACCACGGCCCGAACTTCGGCCAGGAAGGAGTCCAGGTTCTGCCCGGGGAGAATCCGCCCATCCAGTTCCGCCTCCGCCTCCGACGGGATGACGTTGGTTTTGCTCCCGGCCCGCAGGACGGTAGGGGAGACGGTGTTGTGCAGGAGCGCATGGAAATAGTGCACCTGCTGGGAGTCCCGGATGACCCGGTGCAGGATGAAGGGACTCAGCGCCGGGTTGAGAACGCCGCGCAGGACCGCCCCGCGCAGTCCGCCCAGCGCAGCGGCCATCCCCTCCACCATCCCGGCGACGGCGTCGGTGGGGTGGAAGGGGAGGGTGGCCCGCCCCAGTTTCGCCACCGCCTCCGCCAGTTTGACCACCGCGTTATCGGGGTGGGGGACGGAGCCGTGCCCCGGCGTCCCCCGGGCCCGCATCCGTACCCAGCAAACCCCTTTCTCCGCCACCTGGCAGAGGTAGATGCGCTTCCCGCCCAGACTGAGGGGGAAGCCGCCGAATTCGGTCAGCGCGTATTCGGCCCGGATGCTCTCCAGGTGGTGGTCTATCAGATGGCCGATGCCGTAGAGCCCGCCGGCCTCCTCGTCGGCGGTGGCGGCGAAGATGACGTCCCGCTTCAGGGGGAGTTTCTGGCGGGCCAGGAGGAGCATCGTCTGCAATTGCATCGCGGTGGCGAACTTCATATCCAGCGCCCCCCGCCCCCAAATGTAGCCGTCCACTACCTCCCCACCGAAGGGGTCATACTCCCATTTCTCCGGCTCGGCCGGCACCACGTCCAGATGGGAGAGGAGCAACAGCGGCGGCGCCGCTCCGCTCCCCCGGTAGCGGGCGACGACGTTCCCCCGTCCCGGCGCTGATTCCAGTACCACCGGGTCGTACCCCTCGGTGGCGAGGACCTCCGCCAGATACTCCGCCGCCGGTTTCTCGTTCCCCGGCGGGTTGACGGTGGGGATGCGGATCAGGGCCTGGAGATGCCGGACGGTTTCGTCGATGGCTTCGTTCCAGTTGATGGTCATTGGGGCTCCTTGCTGAACGGCACTCCGTTGAACGACACTCCGCTACGCCGAATGATCAACGACCCCAGTAAGGTGAGCGCAAGGTCCGGCATAGTGCCCGTGCTCCTGTTACGCCCCTTCGGGCCAGTGCACCGGGACGATGGCAGCAGCCCGTTTGCACTGCTCGGCGTCCAGCGTGACCAGCGTGGCCCCGAAGCGCCGCGCCACGGCGACGTAAACGGCGTCGCTGCCGCGCAGGCGATGGCGGGCGGCGATGTCGGCGGCTTCGTGCGCCAGGGAAGTGTCCAGGTTGACCAGCGTGAGTTCGGGGAAGCGGCTCACTTCCAGCGCAAAAGCATAGCCGAGATCGGGTTTGCTCTGTCCACGTCCGATGGCGGCGGCGATTTCTACGATGGCCAGGGTAGGCAGGATAATCGGCGTCTCCAAGCGACGGATTTCGCGCAGCAAAGCCTTGCAGGATCGGTGCGCCTTTTCCGAAGGGGTGAACGCACTGACCAGAACGCTGGCGTCTATGGTGACGGCGTCGCTCATCGGCGCATCTCCGAGAGGATCTCAACGGCGCTTTTCTCGCTTTGCCAGTTTTGGGCGATCTCCTCGCCCAGCGCTTCCAGCCGCGCCCACACCTCGTCTGGATCCGGCTGGGGCGGGACGGCGTCCACCGGCAGCAGGACGGCCACCGGCTGACCGCGCTGCGTAATCACGTAGCGGGCACGGCGCTCCCTGACTGCGCGCACCACTGCCGAGGCACGGGCCTTGAGTTCACGGATGCCAATCTCTTCCATCGCGGTTCCTCCCCATGTGGTTCCTTGTGTAACCCCATTGTACACCCCCTCCTGGGCGGCGTCAAGACCGGTTGGCGAGCGCATTCCTCCACCTGTCCGAGCATTACGGTTTGAACACGGCGACCCGGTGCGCGCCCGCATCGGTGATGTAAAGCGTGCCCTCGGGGCCGACAGCGATGCCCATCGGCAGGATAAAGGAGGCAGGGTCAAAGCCGAACTGGCCGAAACTGTAGAGGTATTCTCCCTCCGGACTGAAGACCAGCACCCGGTAGTGGCCCGGGTCGGTCACGTAGACCTGACCCGCCCGGTCCACCGCCAGGTAGGGCTTCTCCTCGGCCACCGGGTTGTTCCAGCCGATAATGGGCCACTGTCGGACCGGCCTCCCCAGCGGGTCCAGCACCTGCACCCGGTAATTCCAGGTGTCGGCGACGGTGAGGTTCCCGTCCGGGCCCACCGCGATGCCCACCGGCTCATTCAGTTGGCCGGGCGATGACCCCCCACTCCCCCACATCCGCAGGTAGGCCCCGTCGGCGGTGAAGACCTGCACCCGTTTGTTGCCGGTATCGGTGACGTAGACGGTCCCGTCCGGCGCGACGGCGACGCCGCGCGGGCCGAAGAAGGCCCCCGGCCGCAGGTCGGCTCCGTAGTTGCTGGAGAAGCCCCACTGGGCGATAAACGCCCCGTCCGGCGAAAACTTCTGCACCCGGTGGGCCCAGAGGTCCGCCACGTAGACGGCGCCATCCGGCCCCACGGCCACCCCCCACGGCTCACAGAAGGTCCCCGGCGGCGGGGTCTGCTCCGGACAGCCGCCGAAACTCCCCCACGCGGTCACCCACCGCCCATCGGCGGTGAACTTCTGGATGCGGTGGTTGCCCGAATCGGCCACGTAGACAGAACCATCGGGCGCGACGGCGATGCCGCGCGGCTTCAGGAACTGGCCCGGAGCGCTCCCCTCGGAGCCCCACGTCCGCACCGGCGAGAGCGCCCGCCACCCGGCGGCGTAGGGGTCGGGCGCGGCCGTCTCCTCCTCCGGCGGCTTCGGCCCCAGGGAGTACTCCCAGAGCCGGTCCACCACGTCCTTGCGGATGTAGAGGCGGAAGTCCCCCCGCAGAGGCCACTTCTCCGGGACGTGGGTCCTGCCGGTGATTTCATCATAGAGGCGGTAGTCCATATCGTAGAAAATCCGCCAGAGGGCCAGCCGCTTCTTTCCGTCCGTCAGCCACTCCCGGAGTTTGGCCGGGGTGAGCCGCCGGTAGTCCTCCATCGGCCACCAGAGGAAGAAGTAGTCAAAGCGGTAGTAATCGTCCCCTACGTACGGCTCCACCACGCCCCACTGTTCCCGTCCGGCGATGATGACGGTCGCCAGAACCTGGTCGCGGGACGGTTTGTCCGGGTAGTACCGCGCGTTGGGGTAATGGCGCAGGTACCAGATGAAGGGCCAGGAGCCGTCCGGGCCGTAGGCGACGTCTATCCGGTACGGCCCCCCGGCGACGCGCAGGGAGAGTCCCTCTATCTGCTGCATCGTTGTGCGGACGTCGGGCCCTTCGTGGGCGTAGACCAGAAATTCGGCGGGGCGGTCGTAGTTGACGAAGTTGAGCCGGTGGGCGATGCGAACGGTCAGCAGGGAGAGGGCCAGGAAGAGGGTCAGCGCGGTCAGCAGAAGCCCATTCCGCCCGCCGACGCGCGCCCAGAAGTAGCCGACCGCGCTCCCGGCAACCAGGACGCCGACCATCCCGCCGATGAGCGTGCCCAGGTTGAGCAGGTCTTCCAGCCGCTGTGTCCCCAAGGGGCCTCCGGCGGCCTGGGCCAGCGTCGCCGCAGCCGCGACCAGCGCAGGCCAGAGGAGCAGGATGAGCCAGCCATACCGCTTCCAGACCGTCCCCCAGTCCACCCCTTCTATCAGACGGCCGGCCAGCCAGCCCGAAAGCAGGGCCATGGGGAGGGTGATGTGGACGACCAGCCAGGGCATCTTCTCCCCGGCGTAGGAGTAGCCGAACCAGGAGAGGAATGACCAGATGAACAATGACCAATGAACCAATGGGTTATCCGGGGCGGATTGGGGCGGACGGATGGCGTGGTAGGCAGTGCGGACAGTCAGGAAAACGGTGGCGGCCAGGAAGCCGAGGAGGGGGAGGAAGTCGTAGAGGGGGAGGATGACCAGGTAGTAGAACCAGGGTTGGCCGCCCCGCCGGACTCCATGTTGCTCCAGCCAGTAGCCCAGGGAGCCGACCCAGCCGGAGGCGATGCCCGCGCCGTTGGTGAAGACGGTAGTGAAGAAGAGCAGGAAGATGCCGGTATGGATGGCAGCGGCGACGGGCCATCGGCGCCGGTCCCAGAGGAGGCCCAGGGCGACCGCTGCCCCGATCGTCAGCGCCAGAATGACGCCGGAGTAGTAGATGGCGGGGGCGGTGTAGTCTGTGGGGTGCAGCCGGGAGAGGTGAAGCCAGAAAGGGACGCTCCCCAGGTGGGGATTCCGCTCCACCAGCCGGGCCGCCAGCCAGGCCGCGCCGTGGATGGGCAGGGGGCTCAGGAACGGCAGGGTCAGCGTGCCGATAAGGAAGACCAGGTCCAGAGCGCGGTACTCCGTCCGGCGGGGCCAGATGCCGTAGAGGAGCGCGACCGCGCCGGTCAGCAGGGAGAGGACGGCCAGCCCGCCGCCTAATTGGGTCAGTAGCGCAAGATTTATCTTGCGTGCCAGGCCCACCGCCACCAGGAGCAATCCCACCGCCAGTCCGACCAGCGCGCCGAAGACGGCAATTTCCGCCCCCCGGCGCTCCCAGGGCCGGCTCAGGGCCTGCACCACCAGCAGGCCGACCAGGAAGAGGCCGAAGATGGCGGTGTAGATGAAGGCGACCTCTTTGGTGGCGAACATCAGGGAGAGCGCCGCCGCCAGGATGTAGAGGTGGCGGTCCCGGCCCTCCTCCAGGTAGCGGAAAATCGCCCAGAACGTCAGCGTGGCCCAGAGTGCGGTGGGGATGTCGTGGCGGATGTAGCGGGAGTAGTAGGTGATGGATGGGGAGATGAGGAGCAGGAACGACGCGGCCAGGGCTCCCCACCGTCCCAGCCAGCGGCGAAGAAAATAGGGGAAGGCGACCAGGACGGTGCCCATCAGGGCGATGGGCAGGCGGGCGGTGAAGTCGCTATCGCCGAAGAGGAAGAAGGTCAGAGCCACCAGGTGGAAATCCAGGGGCCCGTGCATCATCGGGTTGTGCTGAAAGCCCAGGCCGGCATAGAGGTCCCAGGAGAACTTGCAGTGCAGGCTCTCGTCGTGGCTCTGGACCCGGTAGCCCAGCATCACCAGCCGGGAGACCAGGCAGAGCAGGAGGAGCAGGAGGTAGAGGCCCTGCTCCCGGGTGATAGGGACCCCTTTCAGGATGGGTCGGTCCAGCCATGATGGTTCAGGATGGGTCATGGTTCTACCTCAAGGGCGCAGGTCGCACGTCGCAGGGCGCAGGGTGTCGTCTCTCATCGTCCACCGGAAGTCAGGTCTTCCCGTATCCAGAGGATGACCGAATCGGCCGGAGGGGGCGGGGAGAGGGGGGCCCGGTATAGTCCCCAGCGGACCCATTCGTGGAGGGTTCGGGGCGGAGACCAGGCCCGGCGGAGGGTGAAGGAGGTGCCGTAGTAGCCTTCGGGAACGGAGGCTCCGGCGGGAGCAATAATGACAGCCGCAGTAGCGCAGGATTCATCTTGCGCACCCCCGAAATCCCGCAGGGCCCAGGCCACCGCCGGGTCGGGGTGCGCCAGCCGGAGGCGGCACTCCGCTTCGCCCCGTGCGGGGGTCTGGGTCAGAATCCGCTGCGTCTCCGCCGCCAGCCGGTGCAGGTCAGGGGCCACCGGGTCGGAGACGGCCCCCGGCGCGCAGGTCGGCTCGCCCGGGCAGACCTGGGCCACCCGCCACCCGGCCGCGAAGGTGGCCGCCAACAGGACGATGCCCACCACCAGCGCGGCCCGGTACAGGACGAACAGCAGCGCGCGCCGGCCGGCTTCCTCCGGGGTCTCACCTCCTTCGGGGACGGAGAGGGCGATACCGAAGAACGGGACCAGCAGGACCTGGAGGGCGAGCCCGAAGCCCGCCAGGAGCAGGTCGGCGGGCTGGCCGTAGCGGGAGTAGCGGGCCAGGACCAGGCCGGAGTGGGTCCAGAGGGCCAGGGAGAGGGCGCCGTAGACCCACCCGGAAGCGCCCCGGGCGCTTTGTGGCAGCGCGCGGGCCAGCGCCTCTACTGCCAGCCCGCCCAGACCCGCCAGCGGGAGCAGCCACAGGACCGGGGAGAAGGGGGCATGTAGGGGCAACCCTTGCGGTTGCCCCGATGGGGCCGGGGCAAGCCCCAGGGCAGGGGCGAGCCCCAGGGCAGGGGCAAGCCCTGCCCCTACGATACCGACCACGGCCCAGAAGAGCCAGAGAATCCCCATTCCGTGGCGCCGGGAGAGGGCCAGGGCGGCCCCGGCAATACCGGTCAGAAGGATCAAGGGTTCGGATAGCACCTGTAGCACAAAATTTATTTTGAGCCCGCCCGGGGCCAGCCAGCGGAGGAATTGTTCCCCGGTTGCAGCCAGCCCGGCGGGGTGCAGGCCCAATCCGGCGCCGAAAGCGAAGAGGCCCAGGGCGAGGGCCGCCAGCGCGCGCCCCAGCGCGGGGCGGACCATGGGCCAGACCCAGGGCAACTGTTCCCGCCAGACCCAGAGCCCGGCGGCCAGCGCCAGGGCCAGCCCCAGGAGCAGCCCCCAGGCAGCGGGCCCGGCGGTCAGTGCCAGTGCCAGCCCGACCCCGCCCAGGGGGATCCAGGCCGACCGCCAGGAGTCCAGGTAGCGGGCGACGGCCCCGACCAGGAGCATCACCCCCAGCGCGGCCGGGACGGCGCCGTCCAGGGTGCGGGAGAGGGCCAGCAGGGTGGGGGAGAGGGCCAGCATCAGGCCGCTTCCCAGCGCGCCCCAGGGGCCCAGGTACCGCCGCAGGAGGAGCGGGGTCAGCACCAGCCCGACCCCGCAGAGGGCCGGGACCAGGCGAGCCAGCCCGTCCCCGCCGCCGAACAGGGCGAAGAGGAGGACGTTGGCGTGGAAGAGGAGGGGCGAAATCGTTTGTGCTTCGGGCGGGATTCCGCCTCCGTGGGCCGTCTGGTAGGCCGCCAGGGCCTGCACCGCCTCGGCGGAGGTGAGCGGCGCGGCGCCCAGCCCCACCAGCCGCAGGGCAGCGGCGAGGAGGAGAAGGAACACCCAGAGAGGTTTTTCCAGGGAGTCGGTGGTGCGCATGGTGTAGTGCGTAGTGCGCAGTGCGTGGTGCGTATTCCGTGTCTTACGTAGTACGTTGCGCGAACTACGGAATCCGAAAAATCCTCACTCCATTTGTGTCGTAGATAATTTCACCGATCCGGGCAAACTTGGCCAGGCCGTCCGGCGGGTAGCGGGATTGTTCCAGCAGGCCCACGTAGACATATTGTATACCATATTGCTTCAGAAGGGTCAAGGCCTGGTCGGCGTCGGTGGTGGTGTAGAGGGTCTGGATGTCCGGCTCGCGGCGGGCGGGTTCGGCGTAATCGCCGCGCCACTGATGTTCGTGCCCGCCCCAGCCCAGGGGGGTCGGCAGGCCGGTGAAGGCGGAGACCCGCCCCTCGTAGATGTAGGCCCGGTAGCGGTCGCCCGGGGCCTCCAGGATGACGGGGACGCCGTCCACGTGCGCGTTCAGCCAGTCTATCGCCGCCATGTCGGGGCCGTAGAGGGTGCGGAGGTGGGCCGCGCCGTCCAGGGTGGGCGGGCCGCCGTACTCCCGCGCGCGGGTGGGAATCGCCAGCGCCGGGTAGACCAGCCCCAGGGCAACCAGGGCCGCGCCGGCCCACGCGGCCCAGCGCGGTCCCCCAATCCAGAAGCGGGCCAGCGCGTACGCGGCGGCAATCCCCCACATCGTCCAGGCCTGGAAGTAGAACTTGAAGACGGTGTTCATCCGGGTGCCGAAGTGGTCCCGGAGGTAGAAGAACTCCACGGCCAGGGTCAGCGCGGCGCCGGCGGCGATGAGGAGTCTCACCCCACCCCCGGCGGCTGCGCCGCCACCCCCTCCCCTCTCCCGAACTTTGTTCGGGAGAGGGGAGGGGGTCGGGGGGAGGGGTGAGGCCCCCACCAGCAGCGCGGTCAGGAGGAGGGCCGTCCAGGGAGAGAGAAACCGTTCCCGCAGCCGCCCGAGGATGAGGCGGGGCGCATCCGGGACGGATTCCAGGCCGGGGATGGGCCCGCCGCTGCGCAGCGCGGTCAGGTAGAACCGACCCTGAGGATGGACCAGGACGGCGAACAGGAGAAGCACCAGGAGGGCCATGACAATCGCCAAACTCCAGAGGGCCACATCTCTCCAGCGGGTTCCCCGCTCCCGGGCCTCTCCCACCGTCCACACGACGATGGGGAAGAGCAGAGGACCGAACATCACCAGGAATTGGGGCAGACGGGTCGGGTTGAAGAGGTTGGGGAGGATGCCCGATGCCTGGGAGCGGAGGCCCAGCCAGAAGGGAAGGTAGAAAAGGATGCAGGAGGCAAGAAGCAGGAGGCAGTAGGCGAGGGCGGTTTTCCAGTTTTTCAGGCCGACGGAAAGGAAGAAAGCAGCAGCGAAGACGGCGAAGTAGACCGGGAGGTCCCAGGTGTTCAGGAATCCCAGGCCGCCCAGGCAGATAATAGAAGAGAGAATCAGGAGAATCGGAGAATCGGGAGAAGCGGGAGAATCGGGAGAATCAGGAGAATTAGGAGAATCGGGAGAATCAGAAGAATTGGAAGGGTTGGGAGGGTTGCGAGAAATTCTGTGTGCCCTCTGGGGGGAGAAGAAGAGGTTCAGCGCCAGGGCGAGGGCGAGGAGGGTGAAGGGCAGAGAGAGCAGGTGGGGGTGCATGTCCCCCAGGATGAAGGAGAAGGCCGGGAATTCGTCAATGACCTCCCAGTCCGCCGGGTGGGCCGGGGTGTGCCAGGGAGCCGTGTCGTGGAGGACCCGCGAGGCCTGCCACCACCACATAAACCGGTTCGGCATCCAGGAGCCCTCGGCCAGGGGCGGCGGGGCGACGTTGATGGAGCGGATGTCCAGCCACTCCCAGAACCCGGCGGAGAGAAGCCCCCGCGCGTGCAGGACTTCCAGCACCCCCTCCAGGTTGCCCATCAGCACCAGCACCAGCGGCCCCAGCAGCGCACCCCATCGGGCCGCGCGGTCTCTGGCGGACGCGGATGAACGCGGAGGGACGCGGATTTGATCGGATTCTACGGTTTTCTCCTCTCCTGCCAGCAGCACGTAGACCAGCCCGTAGGCCCCGGTGACGGTGAGGGCGAAGAGGGACGCGATGCCCAGGTTGAAGGCGACCGTGGAGGGGACGGCGGCCAGATGGGTCAGCATGCCCATCATCACGTAGCCGAAGTAGTAATAGGAGATGGCGAAGCCGGAAAGCCAGGGGTCGTGGGGCGGGAAGCGGGGGGCCCGCAGGACGGCGTTGAGGAACGCAATCTCCATCCACTTTTCCCCGCCCGCCGTCTCAATGCGGGGCATGTGGGCGCGGACGACACACCACAGGGCGAAGGCGAGGGCGAAGAGGAGTTCTACGACGGTCGCGTGGCGCAGGGTCGCATGTCGCAGGGGCGCAGGGTCGTTGGGGGAGGGCCGGACGAAGAGCCAGAGGGCGGCACCGGCGAGGGCCATCAGGAGCAGGGCCGCCACGGCTCCGCCGGGGGTATTCGGCAGCCAGCCGAAGACGGAGAGGAGCCAGAAGAGATACCCACCCACCATCATTCCCAGCGGGCGGGCGAAGGCATAGCCCTGGCCGGGCATGCGGCGGAAGAGGCGAAGGGTGATCGGCAGCGCCGCCAGGCCGAAGAGTTGCAGGGCGAAATACCAGCGCAGGGCAAAGACGGTTTCCATACAGGACGCGGATGAACACAGATGAACGCGGATTCTTCTTTTTGGTCGCCTGGGTAGAACAGCCTTTCCAGGCTGTCCCCAAGGCGGGCTGAAAGCCCGCTCTACGTCTTATCCCGATTCAATGCAGTGCTACTGGTCGCCTGAGGTTCTGGGGGTGATCATGCCCGGATGTGAACTGTTCAGCCCCCAAATGGGGCTTCGCAAGATGTCATTGCGAGTATGCCACGCGCAAGGCGCGCATTCCGGCGGGTCAGAAACGGCAATTGCTTGCGTAGCGTAGGCCGCCAGGCCTGTCAGTGCAGGCGAACAGCCTGCGCTACGCCCTGGGTATGTAGCGTAGGCCGCCAGGCCTGTCAGTGCAGGCGAACAGCCTGCGCTACGCCCTGTATGTTTCTGGGTAGTATGCCACGCGCGAGGCGCGCATTCCTGCGAGTTAGAAACACCAATCACGTCATGTGCAACTTGATTTTCTGAAGACATTTGCGACCGGTCAAGCGTTGCGGCCAGATTGCCCCTCCCCCTTACCCCCCATAAGCGTTAACTTAAGGCTGGCTTCGGCTCTCCGCTTCTCGCCGCCTCGGGCGCCGATGGGAAATCGGCCTCCCCCGGGAGCAACCGCAAGGGTTGCCCCTACGCTTTGCGCCGGGCGTCAACCTGCTGCGTTGACGCCCTTCTCAGGAGGTCGGCGAAGGCCGACCTTGTTGCGAACGAAGTGAAGGGACCCGGCCGAAGGCCCAAAGAGGCTGGCTTCA
>CALDFY010000235.1 GCA_937942115.1 uncultured Anaerolineae bacterium
CTTCACTTCGTTCGCAACAAGGTCGGCCTTCGCCGACCTCCGGAGAAGGGCGTCAACGCAGGTTGACGCCCGGCGCGAAGCGTCCAGGGAGGCCGATTTCCAATCGGCGCCCGAGGCGGCGGGAAGCGAAGAGCCGAAGCCAGCCTTAAGTTAACGCTTATGCCCCTTCCCCCCTCCCCCAAGCGCCGCGATGGGGGAGGGGGGATAAAGGGGGGTGGGGGCAAATGTTTGCCCCATTGGGCGAAAAGCCCCTGGCTCCGATGCGAAGCCCCTTTCAGGGGCTTCCGGATAGCCCGTCAGGGCTTTGTCATCTGAGCCCGCCGCTTCAGCGGCGGGCGGAAGTGGGCATCCCAGCCACATCAGGGTAGGTAGTTACTCCAATTCACCCCCTACGATGGGCAGCAAGAGACAAGGAGACATCCGATGACCATAGAGGTCCCCATATACCGGATTCCCTATAGCAAAACCCATCTGGAATTCACCCTGCCCGCCGGGATGCGGGCGACGGTGGTGGAATCCCGACCGGTCCCCCCGCTGAGCGACCCGGAGGGGGCGGTGGCGGAGGCGCTGGCCCATCCGGTCGGTTCGCCGCCCCTGCGGGAACTGGCCCGCCCCGGCGACCGGGTCTGCATCGTCTTCACCGACATCACCCGCGCCAGCCCCGACCATCTGCTGGTCCCGGCCCTCCTGCGGGAACTGGAGGCGGCCGGCGTCCGGGATGAGGACATCACTCTCCTGTGCGGCATCGGGATGCACCGCCCGTCCACCCGGGAGGAGAAAGTCGCCAAACTGGGTGCGGAGGTCGTCGCCCGCTACCGGATCATAGATAACGAGCCGCGTAACCCGGACGCGCTGGTGGACCTGGGGGTCACGCCCGGTGGGGTGCCCGTGCAGGTCCACCGTGCGGCGGTGGAGGCGGACCTGCTGGTCGCCACGGGCATCGTGGAGCCCCACCAGTACGCGGGTTACTCCGGCGGCCGCAAGACGGTGGCTGTGGGCGCGGCGGGCGAGGCGCTCATCGCCTACACCCACGGCCCGGCCTTCGTCGACCATCCCGGCACCCGCCTGGGCCGTATTGAGGGCAACCCTTTCCACGAAGCGGTCACCGAGGCGGCCCGGCGGGCCGGCCTGCGCTTCATCCTCAACGCCGTCCTGGACGACGAGCACCGCATCCTCAAGGTGGCCGCCGGAGACCCGGAGGCGGCTTTCCTGGAACTGGTGGCCTTCGCCCGCACCGTCTACGAGGTCCCCATCCCGCATCCGTACGACGTCGCCATCGGCGGGGTCGGGTTCCCCAAAGACACCAACCTCTACCAGGCCAGCCGCGCTCCGTCCTACCTCCACTTTGCCCCCACCCCGGTGGTGCGGAAGGGGGGCTACTACATCATCCCGGCCCGCTGCGAGGAGGGGGCCGGGGAAGGGGTGGGCGAACAGCGCTTCTTCGCCGCCCTGCGGGACGCCCCGGATGTCCAGTTCGTCCTGGACGACGCCCGTCGCCACGGCTACCCGCCCGGGCAGCAGCGGGCCTTCGTCATCGCCAAAGTGCTGGAGGAGACGCGCATCATCATCGTGGGGAGTGAACATCCGGACGTCGTGGCCGCCTGCAAGATGATTCCCGCGGCCACAATGGAGGAGGCGCTGGAGATCGTCGTCCGGGACCTGGGGCCTGATCTGGACGTCCTCATCGTTCCCCACGCACTGCTGACCCTGCCCGTAGTGCAGAAGGTTTGACAATGGGGGGAAAACAGGTATAATCAAAACGGCACACCCTCTTTTGAGGAAAGGCGTCTGTCCTCCCCCTCCTCCGGAAACGGCCGTCCTTCCCGAGAGCGTTCGTGTGACCCCAAACCTGTAAGGAGTAAGATGAACGAGTACATATTATCCCCGGAAGAGGTATCCCCCGAGAGCATCAAGGCGATTTTTGACGACGCCCTTATCGGAGCCACCCTGACGGCCGATGATAAGGTCTGCGTGACCGAGGAGGGGATCAAGGTCTTTATCTCGGTGGAAGAGGATAAGCAACTCCTGACCTACTTCCTCCTCTTCGGCTGGCGGGGCGGGACCCGTCCCCAGGACCAACTGGAACTGATCAACACCCTCAACCAGAACGTGGTCTTTCTGAGGGCGTGGGCGTTCCCGGAAGGCATCGTCCTGGATTACTCTCTCCCCTACGATGGCGGGCTGCTCCCCCAGCAAGTCCTCAGCGCCTATCAGTGGCTCCGGCGGACCGCCATCTGGGGCATCCAGCAGTACGACCAGAAACACATCGTTGCCTGAGGGCAACGCGTTGCGGTTTTGAAAAATTCCGTCAACACCACTGTCATTGCGAGTGCCCCATCGCGCAGGGCGCATTCCGGCAAGTCAGAGACTGCAACGGCTTGCGGAGCGCAGGCCGCCAGGCCTGTCAGTGCAGGCGAACAGCCTGCGCTACGCCCTGTATGTTTCTGGGTAGTGCCCTATCGCGCAGGGCGCATTCCGGCAAGTCAGAGACTGCAACGGCTTGCGGAGCGCAGGCTGCCGGGCCTGTCAGTGCGGGCTCATAGCCCAGGGGAAAGGGGTTTGGCGGCGGCTTCGCCGCCAAACCCCCTCAGTTCTCCCCCTCCCCGCGCCGCGCAGCGGCAGCGGGGAGGGGGCAGGGGGGAGGGGCAATCCCAAAGGCATAGGGGCAGAGAGCACAAAATGAATCTCGCGCCATAAGTTTCTGAGTAGTCCCGCAGGGGGCAAAGCAATCTCCCTTGATCCCGGCCTTGACAAACCCCGTATCCGGGCATACAATTGGGTATGGGGGGTGACAGATGTTCCTGGAAGAGTTGCTTCAATCTCCGGACTTCGGAGTCGCCGTTGGGAATCTGGCCCGCCCCTTCCGGGAACGATGGGGATTGCCGGAGGTCCACCAGTTGGGCCTGGTGGTGCCGGACGTGGAAAACGCGGCCGATGCGCTGGTGAAGCGAGGCATCGGCCCGTTTTTCGTCGCCCTGGGCGCCCCCCGGCTCTGGCGGGAGCGCGGCCGGGAGCGGCAGGTGCGCGGGAAAATGGCCCTGGCCCGCTACCGGGGTGTGGAACTGGAACTGCTGGAGCCGCTGGAGGGCTCCGACTTCTACACCGGGAGTGTGGACCCCGAAGGGCGCCCCGTCCTCCATCATCTGGGCTTTCGCGTCGCCGATGTGGACGGCTGGGCGGACCGGCTGGCCCGGGCCGGATACCCCCTCTGGGTACGGGGGCGGCTGGGCCTGGGCCCCCTGCGCACCGACTTCGCCTATATGGACATTGTTGAGGACGCCGGGGTCGTTGTGGAATTCATCCGCTGGCGGATATTCGGCGTCCGCTTTGTCCCCCCGGGCCCCGTCCTGAAAGCCGTCGGCGGCCTGGAGAGAGGGCTGGGGGTCCGGGTGAGGGCGTAGAGCCCCGAACGGAATACGGAATACGCAGCGTAAAATAAAATATGGAATACAAAGACTACTACAAAATCTTGGGCGTTGACCGCACCGCGACGCAGGAAGAGATTAAGAAGGCCTACCGCAAACTGGCCCGGCAGTATCATCCGGATATGAATCCGGGCGATAAGGCGGCGGAGGAGCGGTTCAAGGAAATCAACGAGGCCTACGAGGTCCTCTCCGACCCGGAGAAGCGCCGCCGCTATGACCAGTTCGGCGCCGACTGGAGCCGCTGGCAGGCCGGCGGCGGCCCCGGCGGCTTTGAGGACTTCGCCCGCCAGTGGTTCGGGCAGGCCGGGCCGCACGTTCAGTACGTGGACCTGGACGAACTCTTCGGCCAGGCGGGCGGCCTGGGGGACCTCTTTGAGTTCCTTTTCGGCACCCCGCGTGCCCGGCCGCGCGCTGGCACCCGCCGGACCACCGCCACGACGAAGGGTCAGGACGTGGAAATGCCGGTGGAGATCACGCTGGAGGAGGCCTTCCACGGCGCCACCCGCCAGGTGGAGCGGGCCGACGGGCGCGTTGTGACGGTCAAAATCCCGCCCGGGGCCCGCACCGGCTCCCGCATCCGCTTTGCCGGGCTGGGCCAGCCGGGTCTTTTCGGCGGCCCTCCGGGCGACCTCTACCTGAAGGTGACGGTGAAGCCTCACCCCGTCTTCCGGGTGGAAGGGAGCGACCTCTGGCGGGACCTGCCGGTGGACCTCTATACTGCCGTGCTGGGGGGCGAGGTACCGGTGGAGACCCTGGACGGGACGGTCGTGCTGAAAATTCCGCCTGGCACCAGCAGCGGGGCGAAATTCCGCCTGCGGGGGAAGGGGATGCCCCGCCCTGGCAACGCCGAGCGTCGGGGCGACCTCTACGTCGTCGTCCAGGTCCAGGTCCCCCAGCGGCTGAGCGCGCGGGAGCGGGAACTCTTTGAGGAACTGGCGCGGCTATATCGGGATGCGCGCAGGTAAAATGTCTTCCGAATGAAGACCACAGACTATTTCCGGCTCAGCGTGCTGGCCCGCCGACCGTATTTGAGACGGGAGTGGATAGAGCAGGTGTTAATGCATCCCATTCATACCGATGTGCAGCCCAATGGCCGTATCCGTCACTGGGGATACATCTCTGAAGCGGGCAAATTCTTGCGAGTCGTGACGGAACCCGATGGGGAAACTGTGCATAATGCCTTTTTTGACCGTCGTTTCAAGCCGCCGGAGGAGAAGGCCGGATGATTTTTGAGTACTTTCCGGAAACAGATATGTTGTATATTAGACTGACAGAAGGGGTCAGTGCCGAATCCGAAGAAATCGCTCCGGGAGTTGTCCTGGATTTTGACGCGGAAAATCGGCTGATCGGCATTGAAATTGAGGACGCTTCCTGCCGGTTAAACCTCTCCCGGCTGGAACTCCGGGCCGTTCCGGTCGCTCATCTGATTCTGACGGAAAGGCCCCGTGCGGCCGCATCGTCCACCCAGCAGGGTTCGCCGGGATGATGAAGAGAGACAGGGGAAAGTATGAACCACCCCCAAAGCAGGAGGAAATCCAATGGGTACCGCCAGGAGAGCCATTGAAACGACCGGGGTCGTTGACGTACACCGCCACCTCATAGATGAGCCCCTGCCGGCCCTGGGGACCGAAACGGGTTCGCGTCATTATCTTGTTGCCGGAAGAGGACATCGGCGAGGAGGAATGGCTCCAGGCCGCCGGAGCAAACCCGGCTTTTGATTTTCTGAAAGAACCCCAGGAAGACATTTACACCCTGTCCGACGGGAGACCTTCCGCCCGTATCGCCTGATGACCGTTACAACCGCTTTCGTCCAGCGAGAATTGGGAGAGTTACCGCCTCCAGTAAAGGACAAGGTGCAGGAGAAGTTACGCAAACTTTCGGCCTGTAGGAGAATCAACCCATGCGACATATATCCTGCGCCCTGCGACCTGCGACTTGCTCCCTGCCCTCTGCGTCTTGCGACCTGCGCCCTGCGCCCTGGAATTTGCGCCTTTTGCTGAGCGTAGGGCTCCTGCTCCTGGCCGCCCTGGCTTGCGCGTTCCCCCTGCCGACGCTTCCACCCCCGTCTGCGACCATCGCGCCCTCCGGCGCGCCGGTGCAGGTGGTCGTCGCTACGCCAACCCCGCTGCCGGACTCCCTGGTCGCCGAAGCGACGGCCGAAGACCTGCTGCTGGTCAACCTCTACGCGCGGGTCAACCCCGGCGTCGTCAACATTGACGTCGCGGCAGGGACGGGAGACGAGGCCAGCATCTTCGGCAGCGGCTCCGGATTCCTGATAGATGCGGAAGGGCACATCGTCACCAACAACCACGTGGTGGAGGGGGCCGACACCATCTGGGTCACCTTCAGCGACGGGAGTCTGCGGGAGGCGGAGGTGCTGGGCACCGACCCCTTCTCCGACCTGGCCGTCCTGCGGGTGAAAGACCTCCCGCCCGGCGCGGTGCCCCTGGAACTGGGGGATTCGGACACCCTCCAGGTCGGTCAGCGGGTGATCGCCATCGGCAACCCCTTCGGCCTCCAGGGGACGATGACGGTGGGGGTGGTCAGCGCGTTGGGGCGGGTGCTGCCGACGGTCACCACGGCGACCGGCGGCTCCTTCTCCAACCCCGAAATCATCCAGACCGACGCGGCCATCAACCCCGGCAACTCCGGCGGCCCCCTCCTGGACTCCCAGGGACGGGTGGTGGGGGTCAACACCGCCATCCGCACTACCACCGGGGGGAATATGGGCGTCGGCTTCGCCGTGCCGGTCAACACCGTCAAGCGCATCGTCCCCCGCCTCATCTCCGAGGGGACGTATCGTTACCCCTACCTGGGCATCACCGCCGATAACCGTTTCACCCTGGCCCAACTGGCCCACGAACTGGACCTTCCGGTCACCCGGGGAGTCCTCATCTCTGCCGTGGAGCCGGGGGGGCCGGCGGACAGGGCCGGCCTGCGCGGAGGAACCCGCACCGCGCGGCTCCTGGGAACCACCGTCCAGGTCGGCGGCGACATCATCATCGCCATTGACGGTCACCCGATAGAAGACTTCAACGACCTTATCGCCTATCTGGTGCGGGAGACGGAAGTGGGGCAGGTGGTGACGGTGACCATCCTGCGGGACGGGCAACAGATGGACATCCCCGTCCGCCTGGGGGAACGTCCCCGCTGATGGAAGAATCAAAGAATCGCCGATTCTCTGATTCTTCTGATTCTCCCGATTCTCCCAATCTTTTGGAGGAATCCCGATGATAGACGAAACCGAACTGCGAAATCTGGCCCAATTCCAGGCCGAAAGGCCCATTCTGAGCGTCTATCTGGATGTGGACCCGACCCGACACACCAGCGAGGAGTACCTGCTCTCCCTGCGGAATATGTTGAAGGGGGTGGAGGGCCAGGCGGCGCCGGAGGACATCCAGGCCGTCCAGCGGTACTTTGAGCACGAATACGATTGGTCGGGCCGGGGGGTGGCGGTCTTCTCCGGCGCGGCGGCGGGCTTCTGGCGCGTCTACGTCCTGCCCCTTCCGGTGGCCTCCGGGGTGACGGTGGCCCGTCGGCCGTACATCTCCCCCCTGGCCGCCCTGCTGGATACCTACGAGCGCTACGCGGTCGCGGCGGTGAACCGGGAGGGGGTCCGGGTGGTGCTTTTCCACCTGGGTGAGCCGATTTCCGAGGAGGTCTTTGAAGGGGAAGAGGTCAAAAAACTGAAGCGGGGCCGGGGCTCCTCCGGCGGGGCGGAGCGCCGGGGCGGCGCGCCTTCGGGCAGCCGTCATATGGAAGAAGTGGCGATGCGCAATCTCCGCCAGGCGGCGCGGGTCGTGGAGCAGTTCTGGCGCCAGCACAACCCCCGGCAACTCATCCTGGCGGGGACCGAACCCACCGTCTCCCAGTTCCGGGACCTGTTGCCCAAAGCGCTGCAGGAAACGGTGGTCGGCACGATGAGCGGGAGTCCGGCCGATAGCCCGCACACGCTGCGGGAGCGGTCCCTTCAGGTGCTCCAGCGGGTGGAGAAAGAGCGGGAGGCAGCGACGGTGGAGGCCGTGGTGACAGCGGCGGCGAAGGGCCGGGAGGGGGTCCTGGGGCTGGACGATACGCTCAGCGCGGCCCGTGAGGGCCGCATCCGCACCCTGGTCGTCCTGCGGGATTTCCACGCCCCCGGCTATCGCTGCACCTCCTGCGACTACCTGACGGCCGTGGAAATGGACCACTGCCCCTACTGCGGCGGCGTCTTTGCCGACATTCCCGATGCCGCCGAGGCGCTGGTCACCAAAGTGGTGGAGGACGGCGGGGAGATAGAGGTGGTGGACCACCACCCGCTGCTGGAGGGGGCCGGCATCGGGGCGCTGCTGCGGTACTGATAAGAGAGGGTTGCGGCGGGCGGCGAAGCCGCCCGCCGCAACCCTCTCTTATCAGTACCGCAGCAGCGCCCCGATGCCG